>JAYTNA010000031.1:0-2509 GCA_043748865.1 Saprospiraceae bacterium | reverse complement strand
TACAAATTTTCTTGACTCGGCACAAGTAATTCATTCGCACCAATTTGAAGTGCGTCTCTGAAACGCAATTGCAAATTTTTACCGTCGGTATTTAATATCGTGTGGCGTTCCGGTTGTCCATCGGGTTTAAATAAATAATCGCTGACTGTCGTGGAACGACCCACGTCTTCGTTGAAAAGCAAATGAATAGCAGAAGATGTTTTCAACACAAAAAAAGAACAAAAACGCCCTTCATCATTTTGGGAGCTTTGTTTTTTTACGACCACCGAACGCCATTGCATTTTTCCGTCGGGTGCGATATTGGCAAGAAAAGCGTTGTCGTGATAATAATCAGTGATAGCAATATCGCGATGACTTAAACCGAAACTGCTCGGATTCGATGAAACGCGCAAAACTTCGCGCACTTGTTCGACAATTAAAAGCATACCGCCGTCGCGCCTGAGTACAATATCTTGTACGCGTAAATCGGGCGTTAATCCTCTTGTGTTGGTAATTTTTTTTCCCATAAATGCCGATGTAAAATCATCGTCGAAAATATTAACGACGATATCTGATACATGGTGACCGGTTGAAACGTTCAACGTAAACAGCCCTTGCGCGTGTGAAATATTTTTTTCACTATAAATACCGGCGATGCACAGTTTCTGATTAAAATTATCGAAATTAAATTTAGTGTGCAATACATAAAAATCGCGTATCGGCACATTTATGTCCGTCGGATTGCCGTATGCATTAAAATGCACTAGGCGATATTGGTGCGTTTTTTTACTGTCGGGGTTTTCTTCCAAAGCTAAAAAAACATCGGCTTGATTGCTGACAACGTATTGTTCCGGTTTACCTTCGGAAATGTAACGTTTGTAATCATACAGTTTTTCCCAAATCAATTTTAGAGAATCTAAACTGAAGGCAAACAAATCGTAAAACTTACCTTCTTCTTTTTCAGAAATAAGCGCGACTTTTTTATCTTCCGATAGCGTTAGCTTGGGCGTTGGTAAATCATAGTTTTTGGGCGTTGATTTTATAGTTGCCGAATCTAATAATTTAATTTGACTGTCGTATTTCCACACTTTCAAATATTGTACACTCCTGCGTTCAGCATATTCGATGATTGTGAAATCGGTTTTGCTGCAAATAACGTCAATGACATTGTGCGAAAATTTTTTGTCTAAATCAATCGTTCTGTCCCATTGTTTGTGCAAATCAAGATCGAAAGCCTCAACTTCGATTCTATTTTTCGTCCAATAAAGAAATAAAATCCGGTCGTTAATTTTTCCGCTGAATGTGTAGCCCTGCGCTTCTACACCCAAATTTTTTTCGGTAGAGGTATGAATGTTTTGAGCGAAAAGCGTAGAAGGGATAATAGACAATAGACAATAGAAAACGGACAACGGACGACGGACAAAAGACAACAAAGAACGAAAGCGTTTTATTGTTATCCATTGTTGCTTGTTTGGGCAATTTATGTAGTATGCGTTCATCTTTTAAACTTTGAAAATTAATAATGACAAACATCAAGTTCAAAGATAAGGCATGAAAAATTTAATCGTTATAAAATTTTTTTTTCGAAAATAAATACGCCACACAATTTCGAGTGAATTGTGTGGCGTATCTGTAAATTTTTTTCGGAATTATCTACTTTATTGAACACGATATTCTTCAGTATCCAATCCCTGTTTTTTAATTCTAAATAGTTTATCGGTTTGAGATAATTTAAGTACAAAATATTCTTCTTTATTTAACTCTTCTGGTAGCTTGTCTCTCAAAATAGATGTTACAAATTGCAGATTACTTTTATTAACTAAATCAGAAATTTTAACTAATTGTCTGCCATCCATTAGTTCTTTCTTGTCATTTAGAATGAAATGTAAACAAGGGATATTTTCATCATCTGCAAACAATATGTAGGCAATATCAAAACATGAGATTTCTCCTTGTCTTTTACCAGAGCTAATATTTGGCGTATCTACATTAAATGTACTAAACTTATATAGTTTCTGATTTTTTTTATTAGTGACTATTTCATAATTCAAAGCATACTGCTCACCGTATAATTCTTTAGAAATTAAAGCAAAATAACTATTGAACTTATTTCGTTGATTTTTTACAATCTGTTCAAAATCATCGGAAAAAAGCTGATCATCTATACTTTCTAATTGCTTACTCAATAGATTCAAGTCTGTTTCTACTTCCGTTAATTGTTGAATAATATTTTCATACTCGCCTTTTCTTCTATATTTCTCATTAAATTCAACAATTAATTTTTCTAAATCTTCAAATGAATCTGTTTTAGCTATTGCTTGTGTTAGCTTTTTTTCTTCTGATAGCAAGTCTCTTAAATTAATATTTTTTGTTTCTAATTCTCTTTCAAGAGATGGTAGCTCTTGCGTAATAAACTTGATTTTTTCTACAATCATTAGACTCGTTCAAATATAAATTAAGATAATTTCAGATTGTGTATAGCGGCACAAATAGCGGCAGAAATGTTTTCAAATTCAGCTTTATGATTTCG
>JAYTNA010000030.1:0-1829 GCA_043748865.1 Saprospiraceae bacterium | reverse complement strand
AGTAAAGCGACTGCACAAAATTTAATTGTTTTCTTTTCTTGCCACTATTCCCGACAAAGTTAAAATCGTTTCGGAAGGAATTGTATTGGCAACAACGGTGATATATTTTATTTGCTTATCGTATTTGCCTTCAGTGTTAAAGTTGATTGAGAGTTCGTCTTTCGCACCGGGTTCTATGGGTGTTTTGTTCCAAGTAGGAACCGTACAACCGCAAGTGGTGCGAATATCGGAGATAAGGAGCGGTGATTTTCCGGTGTTTTGAAATTTATAAACGTGTTTTATTTGATCACCTTTTTTTGCCGTACCAAAATCGTAAACCGTTGCTTCAAATTTTATTTTTGCGGCGGTGGCGGTGTCAATTTTTTCTCCCGCAACGGGTATGCGAATAATATCGGCATTGCGTGTTTTATCGTCTAATTTAATTTCTTGTAACCCGTTGTCCTTTTTTTCCGAATTTTGTGTACAGGAGACAATAAACAATGAGCAAAGAATGACTAAGTGAATTGATAAATGATGAATGATGAATGATGAATGATGAACATCATTATTCATCATTTTGTTAAATTTATTTTTAAAGAAAATTCTGTTCATTATAAATAATTTGTTCAATCATTAATCCGTTATTTCGATTTAACAAATTAACGGATTAACGATTTAAAACTTTGCAGTTATTCCACCCAAAATATTCATCCCGAAATTCGGATAAAACTGCCACCGCTCGCGTTTGATGTTGAGTAGATTATTGATGTCTAAAAATGCGCCGATGTTTCTCATAAACCAATATTCACCGCCAATATTAATATCGAATAAACCATCTAATCGTGTTGCAGTGCCTTGAGGATTTTTATAATTCACACCGTTCTGTACAAACAACGCTGCTTTTAAAATAGCTTTTTGATCGCCGACTTCATACGCCATGAATTTTCCGGAAAGATTTACATCGAGTGACGGTAAACCCCACGCCGCTTTTTCGCGCATAAGTGTATATACATTCTGACTTAAAGTACCAATGATTTCTAATTTTGCAATCGGGCGATAAGAGACTGAGCCGCGAATATTGAAAATGTTTACAGAATCGTATAACACATTGAAACGACGGAAATGATCGGTTGAATCAGATAAATATAAAGGCAAGTTATAGTTGTTACTGTATCCGACTTGAGCAGAATAATTTAAATTGGCAATTTCTCCTTTGATACCGCCGTAGTATTCCGTGCGTTCCGTATTTTTAATTTTTGTTTGCGAAAAAATATACGGATTATAATTCGTCAATTGCCGAAAAGTATTTTTAGTTAAGTCACCTTTCCAACCGGCAAAAACGGCAAGACTTTGCCCTGCAATTTTATAAGAGGCTTCAATATCCGGTTTCGGATAAAAAATATCATTCGATGAAATTAAATTAGCACCAATTCTTACACTCAATTCGTCGGTTTTATATGTAAAACTTGGTTGTAAATAAATATTATTCAGACTTTGCGTTTTGCCGCCAATCGAATCGAATGAAGTAAATTCAGTGCGCAAAACGACTGTCAAAGGAAATTTTTCAGAAAACCATTTCGTTCCTTCTAATCGAATATTAAAATCCGTTTCTTGGGAACCAAAGTTATCATTCAGTTTATAAAAATTGGCACCCAAACCGTAATTAATATCTGCTACAGTTCGCGCAGAATTATACGCTTTTAAACCGGCATAAAAAGTGTTGAAATTTTGTTTGGAAGACTCTTTTGTTTCCGTAAACTTGGCATGGTCGTAACCATAATAATTACGTGTATCACTGTTGTAACCGAGATTCCCGTCAATCGCCAAACCTAGATCTTTAGCAAAAAAAG
>JAYTNA010000029.1:0-2984 GCA_043748865.1 Saprospiraceae bacterium | reverse complement strand
CTCGAAGCGGTTTAAACCTCGTCGAGGGTTATACTGTACTATTATTTAGATAATAATTTTTTATTAATCGCTTTTACTAATCCCGGTCCTTCATAAACCAATCCGGTATAAATTTGAATTAAATCGGCACCGGCTTTGAATTTTTCGAGCGCGTCTTCACCGGAAGCGATACCGCCGACACCAATAATTACTAAATCTTTTTGCTTTGTATTTTGTCGCAAATAGCGAATTACATCTGTTGACGCATCGCGTACAGGTTTTCCGCTCACGCCGCCTGTACCTATTTTTTTAATGAGCTCAGAATTTTCTTTCAAACTTTCGCGCGATATAGTTGTATTCGTAGCAACTATACCGGCTAATTTATTCGACGCAACAATCTGTAAAATATCATCGAGTTGAGAAGTATTTAGGTCCGGTGCGATTTTTAAAAGAACGGGTTTTGATTTTTCTTTTTGATTGTTCAGTAATTGAATGCGCGCTAAAAGAAAATTCAAAGGTTCTTTATCTTGCAAAGCGCGTAAATCAGGTGTATTCGGTGATGAAACATTTACAACAAAATAATCAACATAGGGAAACAGTGCGAGAAAACATTTTTCATAATCTGAATAAGCGGTTTCATTGGGCGTGATTTTGTTTTTGCCGATGTTACCACCGATAATAACTTGCCGGTTTTTTACTTTTTTTAACCTATCCACCATTGCCTCAACTCCCCCGTTATTAAATCCCATGCGATTAATGAGTGCTTCACTTTCCGGCAAACGAAACAAACGCGGTTGTTCGTTACCGCCTTGCGCGATAGGTGTTACGGTTCCGATTTCAATAAAACCAAATCCTAAATCTGTCAGAGCTTCAATATAATGTGCGTCTTTGTCGAAACCTGCCGCCAAACCCACCGGATTGTTGAAATGCAAACCGAGAATTTTTTTTTCTAAACGTACATCATTAAAAACAAATAATTTTTGTAACAAAAATCGAGCACCCGGTATGTATTGCGTAAAAATTAATAATCGCATCGTTATTTTGTGCGCTTTTTCGGGAGAGAGTAAAAACAAAATAGGTTTAAAGAAACGATACATAATTTTAATGGTTAATGGTTAATGGTTAATGGTTAATGGTTTTTTTCGTTTTGAATTAACCATTAACCATTAATCATTAACCATTATAATATTTTTTTTTGCTCAAAGTTGACACAATTCTATGTTTTAACCAATACTTGCACTTTTTTTGCAGTAGGAATTTAGCTGTGAGCTATGAGCTATTAGCTTTGAGAGCCACAAGCAGCCTAAGGATTTTTTCTCAAAGCTCAAAGCTCATTGCTCAAAACTTAAAGCTCATTGCTAATTGCTAATTGCTAATTGCTCAAAGCTAATACAAACTCTTTATGAATATTTTAATCGCCGGTGGCGGCAATATGGGTCTTACTTACGCGCAATCATTTTTGCGCTCTCATGTAGTTGAACGCGAACAACTCATGATTTTAGAACACCTCAAAGAAAAAGTACCGCAAATAAAAAGTATGAACATCGGTTCCGTGCATTTGAGTGCAAAAGAATGTGTGAAAAAAGCCGATGTAATTATTTTAGCTGTAAAACCACAAGACAGTGATTCGCTTTTTGAACAAATCAGACCACATATTACTGAAGGGCAAGTTTATTTGAGTATCATGGCGGGTATTAAAATTCAGAAAATAATTCAAGAACTCGGCGTGAAAAAAATTATTCGTGCCATGCCGAATTTACCCGCGCAAATTGGGCAAGGTATGACTGCTTACACTTCGACGGATGAAGTGTCGCGTATTGAATTGGCAATGGTGCAAAATCTTTTGGCAACGACCGGTAAAACTTTGTATTTAGAAAACGAAAGCGGTATTGATGCCGTTACTGCGCTTTCCGGTTCCGGTCCGGCGTATGTTTATTTTTTTATGAACGCTATGATTGAAGCTGCACAACAAATGGGTTTCTCTCCGTCGCAATCGGAATTACTCATCGTTCAAACTTTTTCGGGTGCTTTGGATCTGTATAATAAATCGAATATTTCTTGTAACGAATGGATAAAACGTGTAGCATCACGCGGCGGTACGACAGAAGCGGCGTTGCGCAGTTTTGAATCTAATGCTTTACACAATGATATTATTGCCGGTGCTTTTGCTGCTTTAGACCGTGCAAAAGAATTAGGACAATAATTCGATTTTGGATTTACAATTTTGGATTTATAAAATTAATCTAAAATCGTAAATCCGAAATCGAAAATTGTATAAATTTTGCTCAAAATCAACTTTTTCTCAATGAAAAATTTATTAAACATAAATCTTATCGCTCTTATTTCTTGTGTAATTGAATTAGCTTTGGTGAAATTCGGACATTTTGCTTTTGGCGGTTTAATAGCTATCGTCGGTATATTCGGCGTATTGGCATGGTTAATGGGTCACAAAAATCTCGGACGCGGATTACTCGTCGGTCTGATATTTTTTTCAATTGTTTTACTCGCTTTCGGTTATTTGTTCATGGACGGATGGTCAAGTCCGCAAGATTATTTTAATCGTAAAAAGAGTTAGTTGGTGAGTTGGTGAGTTTGTTTGTTAGTTAGTTGATGAGAAAACTTATTACAACCAACTAACCAACCAACTAACCAACTTACTAAGAAAGAGCTTTCTTATATGCTTCCAGGCACCGTTCACGTGCAAATTTGTGTTCTACGATTGGTTTCGGATAATCGAGTGTATCAATTTCCTGTATCCATTTTTTTATGTAAATGCCGTCTTTATCAAACTTTTCTTGTTGTGCTGTCGGATTAAAAATGCGAAAATACGGTGCGGCATCTGTGCCGCAACCTGCCGCCCATTGCCAACCGCCGTTGTTCGAAGCTAAATCGTAATCAATTAATTTTTGGGCAAAATAGGCTTCGCCCCAACGCCAATCAATCAATAAATGTTTTATCATAAAACTTGAAACAACCATGCGCACACGGTTGTGCATATAACCTGT
>JAYTNA010000028.1:0-2095 GCA_043748865.1 Saprospiraceae bacterium | reverse complement strand
CACAACAAAGGCAACACTGTGGAAATGGAATTTAAAATTTAGTCTGTAGTCTAGATAAAAAAAAATCCCGAAGTTTTCTTTTTAAGAAAAATTCGGGGTTTTTTTTATGAAAAAAAGCAATTCCTATTATTTATTTCTTAATTTACTCCACCACCGTCACTTTCAACATATTGGTACGTGCGCGCTTATGAATCGGCATCGTACCTGTATTTATAACCAGATCGCCTTTGTGCAAAGCATTCTCATCTTTAAGTATCGTAATTGTTTCTTCAATCGTTTCGTCGGTCGTTAAATGTTTGTCGTAATAATGACAGCGCACCCCCCATACCAACGCGAGCGTTTTCAACATATCCGGACGATTGGAAAAAATATGAATTTTGCAATGCGGGCGATAACTCGACACTTTAAACGCCGTGTAACCGGATGCCGTAAAACCGATAAGGACTTTAGCGCGTAAATCCTCTGCTACTTTTGCCGCATTTAAACACAGCACGTCGTTGATAAAAGTGGAAGAGTTTTTATGCGGTACGGGACGCTGAAAACGCACCGGCAATTTTTCTATTTCGTTAATGATACGCGACATCGCTTCAACTGTTTCTTTCGGATATTTTCCGACAGAAGTTTCCGCACTTAACATTACGGCATCAGCTCCATCCATTACTGCATTGGCGACATCTAAAACTTCGGCGCGTGTCGGACTCGGATTTTGTATCATGCTTTCCATCATTTGCGTAGCTACAATTACCGGACGCGCGCGTTGAATACATTTTTCGATAAGCGTTTTTTGCACAATTGGCAATTTTTCAATCGGATATTCGACACCGAGATCGCCGCGAGCTACCATGATAGCGTTGGATTCTTTTATAATCGAATCTATATTCTCAACCGCTTCCGGTTTTTCAATTTTAGAACAAACCAAAGCATTGTGTCCGGCTGCTTTGATGCGATTTTTTAAATCAATGACATCATCGGCGCGGCGCACAAATGAAAGTGCAATCCAATTGACAGGTTGTGTCAAAATAAAATCTAAATCGCGTAAATCTTTTTCAGTCAAACAAGGCAAAGAAGTTTTAGTGTCAGGTAAATTCACACCTTTTTTAGACGAAAGAATACCGCCGTAAATAACTTTCATTTTCACCATACCGATTCTGTCGGTTGAAATAACTTCAAAAGTGAGTTTGCCGTCGTCCAGTAAAATTTTTTCACCGGCTTGTACATCCTTCGGAAATTCTTTGTACGACATATAAATTTTCTCTTTAGTGCCGATACAATCTTCATTCACAAAAGTGACAATATCATCTTTTTTTAAATCAATACCATTATTTTCAACAACACCGATACGTATTTTTGGTCCTTGCAAATCTGCTAAGATACTCAAATGCAAATCATATTTGTTATTGATTTCCACAATATTGCGAATTACTTGCAGGTGCATATCGTGGTCGCCATGCGAAAAGTTTAAGCGAAATACGTTAACACCTGCTTCTGCTAATTCGAGTAATTTATCGAGATCACTACACGCGGGACCGACGGTAGCTACAATTTTTGTATTTTTATTCGCCGCTAATTGGCTGATTTTTTTCGCTTGCGGTTCCAGGACTGTTGACATGGCTTTAATAATGAATAATGAACAAAGAAAAAAGAATGATGAATGATGATTGATGAATGATGTAAAACAATTCATTTATCATTCATCATTTATACTTTTGAATTAAGTTAAAGTTTCCGATTTTTCATTTCTGTCGCAAAATTAAGTTATTTTACTTTATAAACAAACTCCTTATTTAGGTTTAATGTAAACTTTGTATTAAAAGGGGAGTTTTATTAAAAGTGCGGATATTATCTTTGCCGCGGAAAATCTTAATAAAAATCCTTGCCGGAGGGCGATAAAAAAAATGACATCAACATCTACCACAACCGAACTTCTAAAAAAAGTACGTGCCATAGAAATAAAAACTAAAAGTCTTTCGTCCGATTTATTTTCCGGCGAGTATCATTCGGCTTTTAAAGGACGCGGTATGTCATTCAGTGCCGTCCGCGCTTATTCTTACGGCGACGATATTCGCGCGATTGATTGGAATGTGACGGCGCGTAC
>JAYTNA010000027.1:0-3944 GCA_043748865.1 Saprospiraceae bacterium | reverse complement strand
TTTAATTTTTTCCAAACCAATTAATCTGGGTTATCCGATAAATACAAAAGACAATGAAGGTACATTAACGGTGAGTATTGACGGAAAAACCGCTTATTATTCACGAAATAGCTTTGAGCAATTAGCTTTGAGCAATGAGTCTGCAACGGATCAAAGCTCAAAACTCAAAGCTCAAAGCCTAAAGCACATTAATTTGTACAGTTTTGAATTACCCGTTGCCGTGCAGGCACAACCTGTTACATACATTAAAGCGCAAGTACGCGATGCCGTGACGCAACAAAATTTAGTGGCGCGTATAGAAGTTTTAGATTTACTGACACAAAAAATTATCGCGCAATCGCGCACCACTGACAGCGGCGTGTTTTTAATTTGCTTGCCGATAGGAAAAAATTATGCGATGAATGTGACAAGAGAAGGGTACGCTTTTTCAAGTGATAATTTTAATTTGACCGAACAACACGGCATACTTCAACCTTTTGTAAAAACTATTTTTCTGACGCCGATAAAACCGCAAGGCAATCAGTCGCAGACTAATCGACCAACTGACCAACCAACTAACCGACTAAATCCCATTATTCTTAAAAATATTTTTTTTGAAACTGCTCAAGCTGAACTAAAACGCGAATCGCAACCGGAACTCAATAAATTGCGTTTATTGTTGAAAGAAAATCCAACGATGCGCATTGAAATTCGCGGGCATACAGATAATGTGGGTAATGAAAATGAAAATCAAATACTCTCTCAACGTCGCGCTAAAGCAGTTTATGATTTTCTAATTCAAAAGGGTATTGAAGCTACACGCTTGACGTATAAAGGTTTCGGTAAAATGCTACCGATTGATACTAATGACACTGAACAAGGTCGCGCAAATAATCGGCGAACTGAATTTGTAATTTTGTAAAAGACAACTCAATTTATTTTTAAATGAAAAAACTAATTTTTACGACAATTTTGTTTTTGTGTGGTATAAAAATCGCATTATTTGGACAACTCACTATTCGCATCATAAAAATTCCGATGAATACGCCGAGCGGGGAAAATATCTACATTGCCGGTACATTTAACAATTGGAATCCGGGTGACACGTCAAAAATTTTAAAAAAAGACAGTGCGGGTGTTCTATTTATCACGCTCAATATTCCGGCGGGAACAATTCAATATAAATATACACGCGGTGCGTGGAATATAGTTGAAGGTGGTGACAACGGCGGTTTTTTACCGAATCGCTCTTTTGTTTACGACGGCTCCAAAAAAACGATAGATGAAACGATTACATCTTGGGAAGGAATGTCCACGAGCAATTCTACAGCAGCGGCAAATGTGAGCATACTCGACAATGCTTTTTTTATACCTCAACTAAACAGAACGCGACGTATTTGGTTATATCTGCCGCCCAATTATAAAAACGATTTAACACAAAATTATCCGGTAATGTATATGCACGACGGACAAAATTTATTCGATAAATCCACGAGTTTTGCCGGCGAATGGCAAATAGATGAAACACTCAATCTACTTGCAAGTAACGGAGATAAAGGTTGCATCGTTATAGGTATTGACAATGGTGGTGCCAAACGCCTCGACGAACTTTCTCCGTGGGTAAATGCGCAATATGGCGGTGGCGAAGGTGCGCTTTACACTAAATTTATTGTTGAAACTTTGAAACCATATATTGATGCGCATTACAGAACTTTGAAAGACAGAAACAATACCGCTATAGGCGGCAGTTCAATGGGCGGACTTATTTCGGTTTATGCCGCTATCGAATACCAAAACGTTTTTTCAAAAGCTGCAATTCTATCACCGGCATTTTGGTTCAGTGATTCTTGTTTTGCGCAAGTCAATCAAAAAAAAAGACAACAACCAATACGTTTTTATTTTATTTCAGGCACTACCGAAAGTGTAGGTATGGTGCCGGATATGCAAAAGATAGCAACGACATTAAACAATGTCGGTTTTAAATCCGATGAAATTTCACTCAATACAAGAGCTGACGGTCAACACGCAGAATGGTTTTGGGCACGAGAATTTCCGGACGCTTATAAATGGTTGTTTCGCACAACTACAACTGCAACACAAAATGTAGAACAAGTTAAAGTACGCGTTTATCCGAATCCAAGTGATAGTATTTTATCTATTGAAGGCATCACTGCTGCGCAAAATATTAATATCGAAATAGACGATTTGTACGGACGCATAATGTCATATCAACCGATGCGCGGCAATTCGATTGACGTGAACTATCTCATTGCCGGTCAATATTTTTTGCGCGGTTTTCGTGGCAACGAAAATGTTTTTTCTATATCATTTGTAAAAAAATAAGTAGAAATAAAAAACAGCAATTTGCGTTTAAAGTGTGTCTAAAAAATGGTAGTTATTATTTGTCTGTTATGAGTTATTAGTTTTCAATTTTCAAATAGCAACTAACAACTGACAACTAATAACTAATCGGATGAACATTAATAATCAATTCTTACATATTATACGCTGCACGCTTTTCAATTTTTTTCTATTCTGCACTTTTTGCATCATAGCGCAACCGCGCGTCGCTTGGGATAAAACTTTTGGCGGGACAAATTACGACGGCCTCACGACTGCTTCACGCACTGTTGATGGCGGATATTTATTATGCGGTTTTACGGCTTCGCAAAAAGGATTTGATGTGTCTGAAATTTCACGCGATAAACCGGATGATTTGAAAGGCGATTATTGGATTGTAAAAACAGATGTCGACGGCAATAAAATTTTTGATAGACGCTATGGCGGTACCGGCAGAGATATTTGTTGGAAAGTAATTCAGAATGAAGGCGGTTATTTACTTATTGGAGAAAGCAATTCGGATAAATCCGGCGATAAATCGGAAGATGCAAAAGGTAAATCGGATTTTTGGTTGGTGCAAGTGCGTCCGAATGGTGATTTCGTTTGGGATAAAACTTATGGCGGCAATAAAGATGATATTCCGTTTAATGCCGTCAAAACACCTGATGGGAATTATATTATCGTAGGTCACTCCGAGTCGGATATTTCCGGCGACAAAACTGAAGCCAATAAAGGCGGGCGAGATATTTGGATTTTGAAAGTGGATAAAAACGGCAATAAAATTTGGGATAAAACTTTCGGCGGTGACGGTAACGACGAATATCCGACGGCTCTTATACATTTACAAAACGGAAATTATTTGGTCGGTTGCGGCAGCGTGTCCGGTATTTCGGGTGATAAAACACAAGCGCAACGCGGCATAAAAGATATGTGGATTTTAGAGTTTGACGAGTCGGGTAAAAAAATTACAGATAAATCTTTCGGTGGTACCGACGTGGACGAACTTTTCGGCTTGCAGCAAGTAGCAGACGGTTCCATTTTTTTGGCAGGCAGTTCGCAATCGGATGTCGGCGGCGATAAAACAACACCCAATTTCGGCGGTGAAGATTATTGGTTAGTGAAGGTGGATAAAAATTATAATAAAATTTGGGATAAAACTTACGGCGGAAAAAATCAGGATAATTTAGTTTTTGTTGACCAAAATAAAACAGGTTATATACTCATCGGCGGTAACTCGACTTCCAATCCGAGCGGTAATAAAAAAGATTCGATTAAAGGACTTACCGATTTTTGGTTACTCTATCTGACCGAAAGCGGTGATATTATTTGGGATAAGAATTACGGCGGTGCCGGCAATGACGCGCCGAAAGATTTAATCAGAACAAACGACGGCAATTATATTATATGCGGCGTTTCCTCTTCTAATAAAAGTTTTGATAAAAGTGAAGACTCACGCGGTTTAGATGATTTTTGGATAGCCAAAATAAAATGTTTTTTCGATTTGCGACTCGGTAATGATACAGTCGTTTGTCGTTCAAAAGTTCTGAATTACGATGCCACGATTCCGAATTGCGCGAATTGTTTGTACGCTTGGAGCACCGGCGATTCTACTTCTAAAATTTCCA
>JAYTNA010000026.1:0-2366 GCA_043748865.1 Saprospiraceae bacterium | reverse complement strand
GCTTTTTCACATGCAACGGAAATTGCCGAACCGAATTATTATAAAGTTAAACTAGAAGACAATCAGGTTTTAGCAGAACTGACTACAAGTGCGCGCGTAGGTATGCACCAATATACTTTTCCGAAATCGGACAGTGCGCATATTATTTTGGATTTAATTTCCGGCATTTACAATTACGACAACAAAAATGTTTGGACGTTTGTACGTGTTGAAAATGATTCGCTCATCACCGGTTTTCGTCAAACAAACGGCTGGGGACGGACGCGGACGGTTTATTTCGCCATCGCGTTTTCAAAACCGTTTAAAAATTATGGTTATGAAAACTTTGCGAAAAAAGAAGTTTATCGTGGCTTTTGGAGAAAATTTGATCAAAATCATAATTTTCCGGAAATGGCGGGTACAAAAATTCGTGCGTATTTTGATTTTGATACACGCGACGGCGAACAAATAAAATTGAAAGTTGCACTTTCGTCGGTGAGCACAGAAGGTGCTTTACTAAATATGCGTATCGAAATACCGCATTGGAATTTTGAAAAAGTAAAACAAGACGGACAAAAACTTTGGAACGATGAGCTGAATAAAATCGCGATTGAAACAGATTCGATGAACGATAAAATTAATTTTTATACTTCAATGTATCATGCGTGTTTAAGCCCGACTTTGTACATGGATGCGGACGGAAAATATCGCGGCATTGACCAAAACATTCACACGGCAGATAAATTTTCTAATTACACTACTTTTTCGCTTTGGGACACGCATCGCGCTTTGCATCCGTATTTTAATCTCATCAATCCGAAAAGAAATGGAGACATGATTAATTCTATGCTCGCACATTATGCACAAAGCGCGGAAAAAATGCTGCCGGTTTGGTCGCATTACGCGAATGAAAATTGGTGTATGATTGGTTATCACAGCGTATCGGTCATTGCCGATGCGGTTGTAAAAGGCAACACACCTTTCGATAAAAACGCGGCTTTGGAAGCGTGCGTAACAACGGCACGCCATAAAAAATACGATGGTTTGCAATACTATATCGAAAACGGTTTTGTGCCGGAAGATAGAAATACAAGTTCCGTTTCAAAAACGCTCGAATATGCTTACGACGATTGGTGCGTCGCGATGATGGCAAAAAAATTAAACAGAAAAGATATATACAGTGAGTTTATAAAACGTTCCGAAAATTATAAAAATGTTTGGGATTCGAGTACCGGTTTTATGCGTCCGAGATTGAGCGACGGCAGTTTTATGAAACCGTTCGACGTATTGAGTACGAACCAAGCCGGATATATTGAAGGCAATGCCTGGAATTACAGTTTGTATGTACCGCATCAACCGGATTCTTTAATTGCGTTGTCCGGCGGAAAAATTAATTTTACGCGACATTTAGATTCGCTTTTTACAATGACTTTGCCCGACAAATTTTTTGAAGAAACCGAAGACATTACACGCGACGGTATCATCGGCAATTATGTACACGGCAATGAACCGGCGCATCACGCTGCGTATTTATTTAATTTTGCGGGCGCACCGCGCAAGACGCAAGAAAAAATTCGTTTAATTTTAAAGAAAATGTATCACGCCACCTCCGACGGTTTAGGTGGCAACGACGATTGCGGACAAATGAGCGCGTGGTATGTGTTCAGCGCGTTGGGTTTTTATCCAGTCGCCCCCGGTTCAGAAAATTATTCAATCGGCAGTCCGCTCATAAAATCGGCGGTTTTGAATCTAGAAAATGGTAAAGTTTTTTCAATCATTGCAAACAATCAAAGCAATAAAAATATTTACGTTGAAAAAATTCTTTTGAATGGTGCGCTGTTAAATTCCTTTACGCTGAAACATTCAGATATAATGAAAGGCGGGCGTTTGGAGTTTCTTATGACGGATAAATAAAATTGAACTTAATTTGTTTGTTTTATGCGGAAGTGCTAATTTTGTCAACCGTAAAAATTCGATTGGTTTTTTAAAAAATTTGCCATGTCTAATAATATAAATGTTGCTCCCTATCCTTTAGCAGTTCTTAAACCGGAAAAAGCACTGCGCCTTTATACGCTTTCCGAATATCTAAAACGGGAAGAACGCGCTAAAGAACGACACGAGTATTATAACGGAATAATAAGTAAACTTCCGCCATCACCCGGTTCGCGTAATATTATTATCGCTAATGCAATTACCGAATTGGTGAATGCTTATAGAGGAAAAGGTAAAAATTATATTGCAATGAGTAGCCAACAATTAGTTTATTTACCGGAATTTAATTTCACTCGTTATCCCGACGTTTTGGTGATTGCTGAAACGTCTAAATATTGGGATAAAAACGAAGTGCTTTTAATAAATCCTTTGCTGATTGTGGAAGTTTTATTGAA
>JAYTNA010000025.1:0-5043 GCA_043748865.1 Saprospiraceae bacterium | reverse complement strand
TTATAATAGTCGAAAGAAACACTTGCAGATGACCTGTGAAAGTCAGATTGATAATCCGAAGAAATCAATAATGGGCTTTTAATCATATCATCAAATAGGCACCCATCTAAAAAGTACATAGGAGCAGAAAGTTTACATTTCTTCAACTCGCTTTCTATCAATAATTCTGTGAGTCTAATTTTTTCCATTATTTTTATTATTCAAGTGAACAAGATACTCGGCCATTTTTTTTTCTAAATAATAATTACATGGCTTTGAAACCATTCCAAACTGTCCGGATGGATTAATTTCTAAAAAATAGTATTTATTATCATTAGCTGATTTTATTAAGTCTATTGAACCTGTTTTAAGATTCATTTTTTTCATAAGTTTAATTATAGATTTACATATATTATCAGGTAAAACATAAGGAACAAACCTATTGGGTTTAGTTCTGTTGTAATTTCTAAAGTCTTCCTGAGTCTGATTATCTTTTTGTGAAAAAATTGCCATAGAGTATATTTGATTATTCAAAAAAAAGATTCTTATTTCATATTTTTTAAGGATATTCGTTTGAAAAAGGCTTGGAAAAAATTTTTTAGGAAGTATTGAAATATTATTATTATCAATTGCTTTTGTATGACTTAGAAATTCATAATTTTTATAAGACAGAAAAAACACTTCGCATATAGGTTTTGTGATGATAATTTCATGTTTTTTTAGAAATTCAATTACATCATTCAAATTATTAGTTAAAATTGTTTCAGGAATATTCAACCCACATTCTTTTGCAACAATTAACACTTCCATTTTATTAAGACGAGTACTTTTCGGAAAATCAAGCCAAGTTGCATTCTGAGAAAGATTAAACAAAAAATTACTCAAAACTCCAATTTCGTTTTTAATATGCTCAAAATATCTTGCAGCAACTTGTGCGCTCATAGAATTAAAATAATCTATTTCTCCAGTGTACCACATTCTGTACCAAATCACATCTGATTTCGTTAATAATTCACAAAATCCTGTTTTAGTTACATCGTTCGTTGATTCTATCTCAAGACTAAAATCTTCATTTTCTAAATCTTCACAATTAATTCTTAAACATTTTTGGTTAAAGTTATATAGCCAATCTATTACTTCATTTGTTGTTAATTCATTTCTACTTTTACTTAAAATAGCAATCATAATATTGTATTTGTGTTTGCATTTAATTTAAAATATTATTTTACATAGGATGCAAAATTCATTTTTTGTAACACCAACGACTTTGCAAATTGGTAAAATGCAAATGCCGTTGGTGTATTTCTGTACAAATTTTACATTTTAGTCCTGATCTACTTCTGACGGATCTTGTTCGCTTGAATTACTTGCTGTACACACAAAAGTATTCATACACGTACAATAACCTCCTGTAATTTTATGCAAATCCGCAGTAAGTTTTTCAAACTTAACATCTTTCAAACTTTCAAATTGCAAATTTTTCATTAGAAAAAGAATTTTAAAAATTAACCTACTTTCTTTTTTGTATGCTTGCGGTGCAAATGCGCCGCAAGCCGGGTTTTCGGCAAAATCCCTGTGTTTCGGAACAAACTTTACAACGTGCCGGCGTTGGTTGTCGGTGTTTGTTCTTCAACACATTACAAAGCTAAAGGTAGGGTACGGCAGAAATTGTCCGCGTGAAAAATATTTTCAAAATTGATGAAATTATTTTTTGCACCGCCAAAAACTTTTTTCATTTTGCCTTTTTCTTCTACTGAAATTTCAAAAATGATTGAAATTTTGTTCGGGTAGTAATACGTTTTGTCGTGTTTGCAGTATTCAATCGGCATATCCAAACTGCGCATATAATCTATAATACGTCGTGCTTGACGTTCCGACATTTCTAATTGTTCATCGAGTTCGCGCGGTGTTCCCGTTCTGCGTTGTCTGATGAGTTGATCCACTTGCTTAATGAGAAAATAATCATTGATGATGTCCATACCGTTTTGAGTTGTTTAATAGTTAAAAAAATTGTTTAATAACCGCGCAAGCGGTTGAATATAAATAACCCCGCGTGAAACGCGGGTTTTTACAAGAAAAAAAATTACCAACCGCTAACGCGGTTGAATGTGCGCAAGTTTTAGTCTAAATATTTTTCATCAAAATCTACGCCTTGTTCTTTTAAAAACAGAATCAGTTCTTCCTTGAAGGTCAACGTTTTATGATGTTCTTCTTGGTTTTTCACGTATTCAATAATCCTATCTTTGTCTGAATTTGAATAAGTGAAAGCGCCATAACCGTCTTGCCAACCCGTAAAACCGGCAAATAATTCTTTTTCTTTAATGAAAATACTGCTCGAAACTTTAATATCTTTTACTAAAGACGCAAGTGCAACACTTGGATGCAGGTGTGTGACGATATGCAAGTGATCTTCTACACCGCCAATTCTATAAACATGACATTTTTTATTTTCAACGATGCCATAAATATATTTAAAAAGCTCTCGTCGGTTTTCTTTTAATAAAATCGGCTTTCTTTCTTTTGTACTAAAAACAATTTGATATAAAATTTGAGTATAGGTTTTCATAAAAATTTTAGTTTTAAATTACACGCGCTAAATATACTTTGACACATTCAACCGCTTTCGCGGTTGCAAATTTTTTATTCTTAAAACCCGCGTTTCACGCGGGGCTATTCATATTTAACCGCTTTCGCGGTTTTTTTGTAGGGCGTTGCCCTATTCTCCTATTTCCTGCAATTCATTATCCGTTAACGAATTAACGAATCAACGAATTAACGGATTAACCAAAATTTAATTCCCTAATTCAAGCTGATTCTTTACCAAATCATAATAAGCACCGCGTTTTTCAACGAGTTCGAGGTGGGTGCCGGTTTCAACGATTTCACCTTTATCTAATACTATAATTTGGTCAGCATTTTTCACGGTACTTAATCGGTGTGCGACAACGACAACCGTTTTATTTTCAAAAAATTGTGCGAGGTTTTCTACAATCACGCGCTCGTTGTTGGCATCAAGCGCGTTGGTGGCTTCGTCGAAAAAAAGAAAATTCGGATTTTTATAAACGGCGCGCGCAATCAACAGTCGTTGTTTTTGTCCCTGACTGATGCCGTTGCCGCTATTGCCGATTTTGGTATTGTAGCCGTTGGGTTGCGTCTCAATAAATTCCTGGATGTTTGCGATTTGTACGGCACGCAATAATTTTTTATTATCCACGCGCCCTTCTTCGCTTTCGGAGATATTACCGACAATAGTATCCGAAAAAATAAAACTGTCTTGCATCACCGCACCGCAATAGCGTCGCCAAACACTCGGTTGAATGTGCGTTATATCGGTATTGCCGATAATAATTTTTCCTTTTGTCGGCGGATAAAAACCCAAGAGTAATTTTATCAAAGTTGTTTTGCCGCTACCGCTCATGCCGACAACTGCCGTTACTTTTCCGTGCGGCAAAACCAAATTTATATTTTTCAAAACATCATCGCTGATGCCGGTATATCGAAACGAGAGGTTTTCAATTTTTATATCACCGGTTGTGGGAACGTAATCGGACGTTAAAGTTTGCTGTGTATAATTGGTGTGTCCGTTTTGTTCTCCGTTTGTTTTATCGGTGATGCCGGCAGCAATGTCATTTTCGTCCGGTTGATTTTGCACTTCATTCAAACGCTCCAAACTTATTTTTGCATCTTGCGCGGAACGAATAAAAGCGATGAACTGTTGCAAAGGCGCATTTAACTGTGCTACAATATATTGAATAGAGAGCATCGTGCCGAGCGATAATTTTCCGTCAATAACGGCACTTGCCGCCAAAAAAGTAATGACAATATCTTTTGATTGATTGATAAATATCGCACCCGCATCCTGCCACTGCGAAAGGTTCAACGATTTTAAACTGATGTGAAACAAACGCGCTTGCACACTCGCCCAATAAGTATAGCGTTTGCGTTCCGAGCCTTGCAATTTTATTTCAGGAATTGCCTGAATGAGTTCAATCAGAGAGCTTTGATTTTGACTCATTTGTTGAAAACGCACATAATCAATTTCTTTGCGACGGCGCAAAAAGAAACTTATCCAAGCGATATACAAAACGGCAGCGATGGCGAAAACGAAAAAATGGTGTGGTTGTAAATAAATAAAATACTGCTGAAAACTATGAAATTGAGTACCGAAAAAATAATACTCAAAGATGATTGCGTCAAAAATGCTTCGATACGACTTTGGTCGCCGATGCGTTGCATTAAATCACCGGTCATTTTAGTATCGAAAAAACCGATGGGCAAACGCATAAGTTTAATTAAAAAATCGCTGATGAGTGCCACGTTTATGCGCGTACCGGTGTGCAGTAAAATTCGATTTTGAAGAAACTGAACAAAATTTTGTGCAAAGAACAGCATCAATTGACCGATTAAAATCAAAGTAATGAAACCGAAATTGCGATTTTCAATGCCGACATCCACGATACTTTGCATCATGAAAGGGAAAAACAATTGCAAAGCACTACTTACGAGCATACCGATCAGCATTTGAATGACGAGTTTTCGATACGGTTTTACGTATAAAAAAACGGCACCGAGATTAGTTTTGTCCGGCGGTAAAATGCTGTTAAGTGAATAAAAATCCGGTGTAGTTTCCAATAAAAGTGTAATACCTACGCCGGTATTTTGATGCCACGATTTTTCAAATTCGGAGCGTTTCAATTTGAATTTGCCTTGACCGGGATCGGCGACCCAAACAAATCGTTCGTTCATTTTATACACTACCACAAAATTATTTTGATTCCAATGCACTATTGCAGGTTTTGGCGCAGCTAAAAGAGAACCGATACCTTTTCCGGCTTTGTACGGAGCAGTAGTTGCCATGGTTTTGAAACCGATTTTTTCCGCACCTTCGGCAATACCGAGAATGGAAACGCCTTCACGACTCAGAAAACAATTGTCGCGTAAATAAGCCAAAGGATAAAACTTTCCGTAAAATGCCGCAACCATTTGCAAGCAAGCCGGTCCGCAATCCATCGCATCGCGTTGTTGGTATAGGGGAAATTTTTTGAACATTTAGGTCGTGTCTGT
>JAYTNA010000024.1:0-5275 GCA_043748865.1 Saprospiraceae bacterium | reverse complement strand
CGTCGCTATACTGAAATCAAAAGAAGAATATAGCATTGAAAAATGGGGGGCAATAAATCCCTCCAAATAATATTTCGAATTTTGTTTGGTTAATTTGACTGTTCAACGCACCGTCCTCTTTTCATAGAGGACGGTACGCTGCACCTTAAAAACATTTTATTTATTTTATTTTACCAAGAGAACGCAGCTTTGCTGCTTTTCAAAAAAAACCTAAATTATAAGTATAAAACGTTCGAGTATGAAATATTTTTATGCTTCACGAGATAAATCTTTACTTTAAAGCCTTCCCTACATAATACATATCAATTTCGCCTTTATTTTTTGCGTGAAGTTTGCCGCGATAGCGACATTCAAAATTGTATCTGATTTCGCTGAAAGTGCTTTCCGATATATTGACAAAACCGGTTTCACACGTTTCTTGCAAACGTGCGGCGATATTAACGGTATCTCCCCAAATATCGTAAGCAAATTTTTTCACGCCCACAACGCCGGCAACAACATGACCCGTGTGAATACCGATACGTCCTTCAAAATAAGGCTCACCCGACCGCATTTTATCTTGTTTTATATCACTCAAATACTCTTGAATTTCTAAAGCGGCGCGTACCATATTTAAAGGTGTAGAAGCGCGATCACTCAAACCGGAAGCACACATATAAGCGTCACCGATAGTTTTTATTTTTTCTAAACCGTATTGCGAAATAATAAAATCAAAAGCCTTGAAATAATTATCCAACTCGTTCACCAATTGTTCGGGCGTGAGTTGTTCGGATATTTTAGTAAAACTTTTGAAATCGGTGAACATCACACTCGCTGTTTCGTAACGTCGTGCTTTCGCTTTGCCTTGCATTTTAAGTTCTTCCGAAATTGCTACCGGTAAAATGTTTAGTAAGAGTTCATCGCTGCGTTGACGTTCATTTTCAATAATGCCATTTTTTTCTACCAAAACCTTTTTCTGTTTGATATTCGTTCTGTAACGGCGCAATAGTAAAAATCCGATAGTCGCTGCCGACAATAACACGAGCAATAATACATTTCTGAAATAATCGGCGCGTTGTAATCGGGCTTTTTGTTCTTGTTTTTCTTGTGCGTAAACGATGGAATCAAGTGCGTATTCACTCCGCATAGATTCTACAAGTTTTTGTTTGCGATCAGTGAGTCGAGAAAGTTCCTCTTTTTCTATTTTGACACTTGACAATTGTAAATTTTTGAAAGCAATAATTTGTTGCGCCTGTTGCGTTTGTTCGCTTAATGTTTGTTCACGTTGACGTAAATAATTCATCGTCGTATTTAAACTCGCTTTTTCACTCCGCAATAAATTTATTTCTTCATTCAATCTCAATCGGTCGCGCTCTAATTGTTCTGTTTGTTTGCGATATTCTTCACGCAACGCATTCATTTCGCCCTCGTTGACGGGTACAGCTTTGTTGACGAAAGAAGGTGTAGCATTTGAAACTACAGCAACTAAAACTTCTTGTCCTTTTTGACGCAACTCTTCGGCTTGTTGATGAAAAGAATTGACTTCACGCGTTTTCCCTTCAAATTTTGCCATATCCGCCATGCGCTCCAAACATTTTATCGCAAAAATTAAATCATTACCATGCAAAGCGCGTTCTTTACCTCTGTTATATCGGTATTTGGCTTCACTGTATTTTTTTTGCTGCGCGAAGCCTTCAGCATTTTTATAAGCTGCTTTTGCAGCCATATTATCATCACCCAAATCAAGTGCAATACTATATGCTTGATGTGCGTTAAGAGAAGATTTTTGAGAATTTGTTGCGGCATATTTTTCGGATAAATGAAAAAATATAGCCATTTTTTCTCGCGGGTCTTCTGTTTTTTTGAGCTTATCTTCCAATGATTCTACACCTACTTCCTGGGCAATAAGAGAAAAAGATGTGAAAACGATATAAAAAATCAAAAGAAAAGTTTTTTTATGCATAAAGGTTAGTTAGTTGGTTTGTTAATTAGTTGGTTAGTATGACTAACAAATTAACCAACAAACCAACTAACTAATAACCAAATCTTGCACCAATTTTAAAAAGCAAGATATTTTTCTATTTTTGTGGATAAAAATAATTCAATGAAATTAATTTCACTTTCAGTTTTCTATTACTGCGGTTTATTTCTGGTTCTTCAACCGAGTTGTAATGAACCTGAACAAAAAATTATCTCTCAAAATACTATCTCAAATATAAAACACGCGACCGATTTTGAAAAAAGAATCGCCGGCTTGAGTTTCGTCGCACCGCCTAAACCTTTTTCCGAAAATGCTTTTTTAGAAGTAAAAAAAGTAAAAGCCGAATGGATTGCTATTATTCCTTACGGTTTTACAAAACCCGGTGAAGCGTCTGTGCATTTCAACAATTCAAGTAATTGGCGATGGTGGGGAGAATCGCTTGAAGGCGTTCGTGCAACGATTGATTCGGCGCACAAAAACAATGTTCAAGTAATGATGAAACCGCAAGTTTATGTGCCGGGCAGTTGGGTAGGTGCAATTGATTTTAATTCGGAACAAGAATGGCAAGCGTGGGAGAAAGATTATGCGCAATACATCATGACGTTTGCAGCTATCGCAGCAGAAAAAAAAGTTGAAATGATTTGTATTGGGACTGAATTTACAAAAAGTACGGAAAAACGCACGGCTTTTTGGAAAAAATTAATTGCCGAAATTAGACAAAAATATTCGGGAAAATTGGTTTATGCTTCTAATTGGAATGATTACAGCACAATTGGTTTTTGGGATGATTTAGATTTTGTCGGCATTGATGCCTATTTTCCTTTAACAGATGATGTGACACCAAGTATTTCCGTTTTAGAAAAAGCGTGGCAACCATATATAGATAGTTTGCGCACTTTTCAAAAGCGCGTGAAGAAAAAAATTATTTTTACCGAATATGGTTATTTAAGCGTTGACGGTTGTGCCGGAAAAAGTTGGGAACTTGAAAAACGTGTACGTTCTCTATCCGTTAACGAACAAGCACAAGCAAATGCCATAGAAGCACTTTGGAAAGTGTGCGGTAAAGAAACGTGGTGGCACGGTGGTTTTATATGGAAATGGTATCCGGAAGGTATGGGTCATGAAGGACACAAAGAACGCGATTATACGCCGCAAGGAAAATTGGCGGAAAAAATATTGATGAATTGTCGATAGTTTTAAGCTCTGGGCTTTTAAGCAGATAATTCGGCAGACATTAAAATAAGCAGATTTTGTAAATTCCGGTAATTCTGATCTAAAATGAATAGTACTATCTCACCCGAAAAAAATCGCTTCACAAAATTACTAGAAGCCATTAAGCAATCGCTTAAAGGCGAAGAACACGATTATACACAAGGCAGTATATCAAGAGCAGTAGTTTTGCTGGCGATACCGATGATACTCGAATTGAGTTTGGAAAGTGTTTTTGCAGTAGTCGATATGTTTTTTGTCGGTAAGTTAGGACAAAATGCGATTGCAACCGTCGGCTTAACGGAATCTGTCATCACCATTATTTACTCAATCGCCATAGGATTAAGTACCGCAGCAACCGCTATCGTTGCGCGACGCATCGGCGAGAAAAATTCGGAAGGTGCTGCTCACGCCGGTGCGCAATCTATTATAATCGGTTTAATCTCTGCATTGATATTGAGTGCAACCGGATTTTTTTTCGCCGGCGATGTTTTATCTTTTATGGGCGCAAGTCCGGACGTAGTTTCCGAAGGCAGTGTTTTTACGCGCATCATGCTCGGCGGAAGTACGGCTATTATGATGCTGTTCCTCATTAATGGTGTATTTAGAGGTGCGGGTTATACTGCAATGGCAATGCGCAGTCTTTGGATTTCGAGTATCATCAATATAATTCTTTGCCCGATTTTTATAAGTTTTTTCGGACTGAAAGGCGCGGCAATTGCTACTGTTATCGGCAGAAGTACCGGTGTAATTTATCAAGTTTATCATTTATTCAGAGGCAGTGGTATTTTAAAATTTCGCTCGGATAATTTCACACCGGTTTGGTCTTTGATAAAATCTAATATTGAAATTGAAATGCCTGGCTACGTTGCAATTCATCATCGCGAGTGGCAGTTGGATTATTTTAGCACGATTAGTGGCAGAGACAGGTGGCACAACTGCTTCAGCCGGTTATCAAGTTGCGATTCGCAATGTTGTATTTTTTATTTTACCGGCGTGGGGTTTGAGTAACGCCGCTGCAACACTTGTCGAACAAAATTTAGGAGCAAGAGAACCTGAACGTGCAGAAAAAAGTGTGTGGATAGCAACGCGCTACAATATTTTTTTTATGGGTGCGGTTATGATTTTATTTATTTTCTTCGCCGAATACATCATTCGTATTTTCACGCACGACGATGCAATAGTTAAAGTCGGGGCTTTATCTTTACGCATTATGGGCATGGGTTATATTTTTTACGGTATCAATATGGTTATGATGCAGGCGCTGAACGGTGCCGGTGACACGCGCACACCGACTATTATAAGTTTTATTGGCTTTTGGCTTTTTCAAGTTCCGTTGGCGTATTATTTAGCAAAAGAGTTGCATTGGAATGCTGAAGGTGCTTTTATCGCGATTCCGGTTGCTGAAACTTTGATTGCATTAGCATCGCTGTATTTTTTTAAACAGGGTAAATGGAAACAAGTGAAAGTTTAATTTAGATAATGGATTGAGGAACACCGGACAATAAAACAAAAGAGATATAAGTTGCATCATTTAGTAACTCACATCTCACAGCTCAAAGCATTTGTTTATATGCTTCAATTTTCAAAAATCCTTCTTCTTTAACAATTGCTTCAATATCGAATTGATGTGCGACATCTGCCATTTCTTTCGATTCTAAACTGCCTTTTGTGTTTAATAAATTGGAAAGTGATAACAAACACTTTTTGTTTGTTACCAGGAGTTCATTCGTTTCAGCTACTAAACGCGCCATCATTTTTTCAATATCCGTATCTGTGCCATATTTATTCATCGTGTAAGCAAACTCGAGCGTATATACTGCCTGAAATTCGTCATCGAAACCATATTTTCTTATAAAATCCGACGCTAAAACGGTTGCCATTTCTCTATCATTGCTGCGTCCGATACTTGCACGTTGTTTACCGAAAACAATTTCTTCCGCAATACCGCCGGCTAAATAAATTTTTATTTTTTTAATCATGGTTTCACGTGTTTCGTAAATTTGGTGCGGGAAAGTGAAACCCCCGGCATAACTGCTGGCAACTTTACTTTTCAATTGCAATGGAGCCAAACCGAACAAAACCATATAAGCAATAGCATGACCG
>JAYTNA010000023.1:0-14192 GCA_043748865.1 Saprospiraceae bacterium | reverse complement strand
GCGGCAACAGAAATCTATTCCGGTGCAAAAAAAAAGTTTCTAAAATCTAAAATCCAAAATCCAAAATCCAAAATCGGATTAATCTTTTCTTAAAATTACCCTATATCGCGTGCATGGTAAAAATACAAAGTTTATCTTTGCGTTTTGTTAGCGAATTAAAACTCTCCCTATATAAAAACAGTAAACAAAAAAACATGAAAAAATTCCTATTATCTCTTGTCGCGAGTGCATTTATTTTTCAAATATCTTTTGCGCAATACGGCGGCGGACGTTTGCATCTGTACGATTTGCGTTTCGGCGTTCACGCCAGCCCGACGTGGTCTTGGTTCGGCACCGATAAAAACTATATGTCTAATGTCGGATCTATTCTCGGTATCAAATTAGGTTTAATCGCTGAAAATAGATTTACAGAAAACTATTCTATCGTGAGCGGGTTTAATGTACTCTTGAGCGGTGGCGGAAAACTGCGCATCAACGCGCCGAATAAGTGGTGGGCAAATTCTAATGCAGAATTTACACCGCCACTGACAGGTGCAGAAGTTTTTCAAGCGCAATCATTGTATAAATACAACCTATCGTGGTTTGAAATTCCGATAGGCTTAAAATTGCGTACACTCGAAACAGGCGATCACATCCGCTATTTTGCAGAGCCGAATTTGTCAGTTGCTTTTCGTTATGATACGAATGGTTCCACAACAGGTTTAGGCTTCGGTGGTAAATACGACCAAGATAATATCAATTTAAAAAATGAAGCGGGTGGTTTATATTATTCTTTCGGTTTTGGTGTAGGCGGAGAATATATTATAGCGAACAATACGGCAGTTTCAGTAGGTCTTTATTACCAAAAAGGTCTTAACGATATTACAAGTGATAAAAGCGGTACTATCTACGATGCTTCCGGTGCAAATCCGACTTCTAACAGTGATTCGCGCGTAACCATGTCAACCTTGTCGCTGCGTTTGGCGGTAATGTTCTAAATAGGTTATAGGTTATGAGTTATAGGTTAAAAGTGTTTGTGCAAAATTATTTTGCACAAGTATTAAGTTAGTCTATTGATAACTTTCAATTCATAACCTATAACCTATAACCTATAACCTATAACTTATGCCTTCTTCTTTCGACCAATTATTAGAAAATGATATTGCCATTCGGAAAAACATTTTCATAAAAGGTGCACGTTCAAATAATTTAAAAAATGTTGATTTAATTATTCCGAAAAATCAATTGGTGGTGATTACGGGTGTGAGTGGCAGTGGCAAATCGTCTATCACTATGGATACTTTATTTGCTGAAGGTCAACGCCGTTATGTCGAAAGTTTGTCGAGTTATGCGCGACAATTTTTGATGCGCATGAAAAAACCGGACGTGGATTATATAAAAGGCGTTTGTCCTGCTATTGCTATTGAACAAAAAGTGACGACGGGAAACAATCGCTCAACAGTAGGTTCGATGACAGAAACTTACGATTTTTTGCGACTTTTATATGCACGTGTTGGTAAAACGATTTCACCGATTTCCGGTGCGGAAGTAAAAAAACACCAAGTTTCTGATGTCGTTGATTTTATTCAATCGCACGACGAAGATACACGCATACAATTATTTATTCCTCTGCCCACAAAATATGCCGACCGCACACTCGAGGCCGAATTGAATTTACTATTACAAAAAGGTTATACGCGAGTTTGGCAATCGGGAAAATTACACGATATTGAGGATATTCTTAGCCTTGAGCTATCAGCTATCAGCTATCAGCTATCGGCTATTAACCATCATGTATCAGATATCAGCTATCAGTCTTCAAATAATCAATCTTCGGAAAATCAGTCTTTAGAAAATAAAGAAGCGGAATTAAAAAAAACTTTAGATAATTTTAAGGAAGCAGATATTCGCATTTTAATTGACCGATTTGTCGTCAAACAAAATGATTTGAACAGCGTAAAACGCATCGGCGATTCTGTTCAAACTGCATTTTATGAATCGGAAGGCGAAGCTATTGTTGAATTTAATAGCTATGAGCCATTAGCTTTGAGCAATGAGCTTCCGAGTGTTAGCAACTCAAAGCTCAAAGCTCAAAGCTCAAAGCTGTTCAACAACCGCTACGAACTAGACGGCATCACGTTTATTGAACCGACACCGCAACTTTTTAACTATAATAATTCGCTCGGTGCGTGTCCTGTGTGTGAAGGTTACGGCAAAACAATTGGTATTGATGAAGATAAAGTGGTACCGAATAAAATGCTTTCCGTTTTCGACGGAGCGATTGCATGTTGGAAAGGCGAAAAATCAAGTGAATGGTTGAATAATTTTCTGTCGGCAGCGCATCAATTTAATTTTCCGGTACACACGCCATATCAAAGTTTGACGAAAGAAGACCGGCGTATTTTATGGAAAGGAAATAAATACGTACGGGGTATTGATATATTTTTTAAAATTTTGGAAGAAGGCGCATATAAAATTCAAAATCGCGTGATGTTGGCGCGTTATCGCGGCAGAACAACTTGCCCGAGTTGCGAAGGCAAACGTTTGCGTCCGGAAGCACTTTACATAAAAATAAACAATACAGACATCGCCGACCTCACGGAAATGCCGATTGATGAATTGCACGATTTTTTTGACCAACTTATTTTACCGCCCACTGATGCGATTATCGCCAAACGTTTGTTACTCGAAATCAATAACCGTTTGCGTTTTATGCACAATGTTGGTTTGGGTTATCTCACAATGAGTCGCGTGTCGAGTACTTTGAGCGGCGGCGAAACGCAACGCATTAATTTGACGCGCACACTCGGCTCAAATTTAACGAGTTCGATGTATATCCTTGATGAGCCAAGTGTGGGCTTGCATCCACGCGACACGGCGCGATTGGTAACTGTTTTAAGACATCTCCGCGATTTGGGTAACACGGTTGTCGTTGTTGAACACGAAGAAGAAATTATAAAAAATGCAGATTATCTCGTAGACATGGGACCCGAAGCCGGTATTTTCGGCGGCGAAGTAGTTTATGCAGGACCTTTCAAAAATATATTTTCTCAAGCAGCCGAAAGTTTGACAACAAAATATATGACCGGCGTGATGTCTATTCCTACGCCGCAAACGCGGCGTACTTCGGCGCGTTGGTTGCAACTTAATAATTGTGCCATGCACAATTTGAAAAATATTACAGTCAAAATGCCGCTCAATACTTTTATCGTCGTGAGTGGCGTGAGTGGTTCCGGAAAAACAACTTTGATCAAACAAATTTTGTATCCGCAATTGCAACAAATTTTGTCAAGTAGCGAAGAAAAACAGGAGCCGACCGATGATTTACAACCGTCCACCGTCAACCGTCAAATGTTAACTATCAGCGGTGACACAAAAATTTTAACGGCTGTCGAGATGGTGAATCAATCGCCGATTGGAAAATCGTCGCGTTCAAATCCGGCAACTTATGTGAAGGCTTACGATGATATTCGCGATTTATTTTCAAAACAACAACTTTCGAAAATGCGCGGTTATAAACCCGGTACATTTTCGTTCAACACTGACGGCGGACGTTGCGAGACTTGTAAAGGTGAAGGCGAAACAATTGTAGAAATGCAATTTCTCGCCGATGTGCATTTACTTTGCGAAGAATGTCAAGGCAAAAGATTCAAAGCTGAAACTTTGGAAGTGACTTACAAAGGCAAAAACATTCATGAAGTTTTAGAATTAGGAATTGATGCCGCTTTGGAATTTTTCAGCGATGAAAAGAGTATCATTCAGAAAATAAAACCGTTAGCAGATGTGGGTTTAGGTTATGTGCAACTCGGTCAATCAAGTTCAACGCTTTCCGGCGGAGAAGCGCAACGCGTAAAACTCGCATCTTTTTTGGGAAAAGAACGTTCACGTGAACATATTTTTTTCATTTTCGATGAACCGACCACCGGTTTACATTTTCACGACATCAAAAAACTATTGGACGCACTAAACGCGCTTGTCGAAAAAGGACACACCGTTCTTGTTGTCGAACATAATATGGAAGTGATTAAATGCGCCGATTGGGTAATTGATTTAGGTCCGGAAGGCGGAAAAAACGGCGGGTATCTCGTTTATGAAGGTACTCCGGAAGGTTTAGCGAAAATTGAAAATTCTTATACTGGACAATTTTTAAAAGAAAAGATTTAGAGCAATCAGCCTTCAGCTATCAGTCCCTAAAAATAAGAAAACTGATAGCTGATAGCTGAAGGCTGATAGCTTAAATAAAAATTCATGAAAAAAACTTTATTCTTCTATTTATTATTGATTATTGCCTGTAAAGACCAACCGACTAATTCTGCGACACAAAATAAAAACGCCGGCAATTGCACCGTTACAGTGGAAGAAATCCAATCCGCACTTATCGGAAAACCTTTAAATACAGTTGCTAATTTTAATAATTGTTTTGAATTAAGAGATACGACAATAGACGATGAAGAGGAGGTTGAATTGAAAGCAAAAGCCTATTATCAAAACGGTAATTTAGCATTTTTAGCTAATAGTGCCGACGCAATTAATATTACCAGAGTAACTGTTGAAACGAAAAACTTTAGTACAAAAAACGGCATCTGCGTCGGTGACGATATGAAAAAAATTATGCCGTTTATTGGTTCAGAAATGCCTATATTACCGGACGGTTATATCGGTGTATTGGATAAAAATAATCGGAAAGTGATGTACCAACTCAACTCCGAAGATTATCCGGAAACACTAGAACAAGAAATCGGTAACGATGTGAAAAAAATTCCCGCTACGATGCACGTTACGGCAATTGTAATTGATGAGAAATAATAACAAATAAATGAAGCGTGAATTTCTCATCAATATTATTTTCCTTTTTGTCCTGAATGCATTAATTAAACCGTTTTATATTTTCGGTATTGATAGGTCGGTACAAAATGCGGTGGGCGAACACACTTACGGCGTCTATTATGCGATGTGGAGTTTTACGTTTATGTTTCAAATCGTATGCGATTTAGGTATCCAAAATTATAATACCCGTGAAATTGCGCGACATCGGCATTTACTCGATAAATATATTACGCGTGTTTTGTCGCTCAAACTGATTTTAAGTGCCGTTTATCTCGCCATCACTTTTTTTATCGGTTTCGTTGTTTATAAAGGCGAAAACCAAACACTGCTACTTGTCTTGTGTCTCAATCAAATACTCACCTCGCTTATTTTATATTTACGATCAAACATTGCCGGATTAGGTTTATACCGAACGGATAGTTTTTTATCCGCTTTAGATAGATTGTTATTGATTGGAATTGTCGGCACAGTACTCATCGTTCCAATATGGCGACAAAATTTAACGATGCTGCGTTTCGCCACGATTCAGATTTCATCTTTAATGCTCACGGCACTCACGGCATTTATAATTATTTTCAGAAGGACAACACTTTTCAAACTGCAATTCAATTTTATTCACACACGCATCATTTTAAAACAAGCCTTGCCATACGCACTCGCCGTTTTTTTAATGACACTTTATACCCGCACCGATGCCGTATTCTTAGAGCGTATGTTGCTTGACGGTGCGGAACAAACCGGCATTTATGCCTCTGCCTATCGCTTACTAGACGCACTTAATATGCTCGGCGTTTTAGCGGCAGGTTTATTATTGCCGATGCTTTCTAACTCAATTAAGAAAAAAGAATCGTCTTTACCTTTGGTGCGGCTAAGTATAGAAATCATTTTATGCTGTGCTATCGTGGCGGCTTCATCTATTATTGTACACCGCTACGAAATTATGCCAATGCTTTACCGCGAAGCGACAAATTACAGCGGTGATGTTTTGGCGTTACTTATCACATCGTTTATAGCTTTAAGTTGTTCTTATATTTTAAGTACGTACTTAATCGCACTCGGCAATTTAAAACGCGCCAACAAAATTTATGCGATTGCCATTCCGTTGAGTATTCTCTCGAATATTATTTTAATACCGCATTATAAAGCATTTGGTGCGGCAATATCTACTTTGCTGACACAATTTTTTGTTGTGAGTCTTTTGTATCTCGAAGCTCGTATACATCTTCAATCGACACAACAATTGCGTTGGTGGTCGCGCTTATTTTTATTTTCCCTGATTTGTTTCGGTATGCAATATGTTTTAGCAATTTATTTACCCGACATAAAATTTTGGTGGTTGATGATGCTAGGGGGTGTTGTTTCCGGCGGTTGCGCGTTTTTGATTGGTTTTATTAAATTAAAAGAATTCGGACTTCAGACTTACTGATTGTGGACTTAATGAGGATAGACAATAGAAATAAATTAAAATGTCCATCATCTATTGACTATCGTTCAGTATCTATTGTCCATTGTCCATTGTCTATCGTCAGTAAGTCCCAAAAATTGTTTTTTTATTACAAAGAAAAAGTATAAAAAAGAGTGTGACGAAAAATATAGTATGCGTCTTTATGTGGTAAATTGACATTATCAAGTTTTTTTCAAAATTCTTAAAATAAAACAATGAAAAACGTATTAAAAACCTTAGCTTTATTGACAGCTCTTGCTGCTACTTCTTGTTCTGACTCGCCTAAATCTGTCGAAGCTTCTAAAGATGCTGCTGCTTCTGCTGCTGCTGCTAAAGATGCAGCCGGTGCTGCCGTTTCTGCCGCAGGTTCTGCCGCAGGTTCCGCTGCTACTGCAGTCGGTGCTGCTGCAACTGCTACTGTTATAAGTGCTGCTGATGCCGCAAAAATGGCTGCTGACTCTGCAAAAATGAAAATGAATGCTGCTGCCGACAAAATGAATGCTGCTGCCGATAAAATGGGTGACAAAATGCACGATGCTAAAGACAAAGCCGTAGAAACAACTAAAAAAGTAGGCGAAGCAGCTAAAGCAGGTGCTGCTGCTGCAAAAGAAACAATGAAACACTAATTTTAGAAATGATGAATGACGAATGATGATTCTCTTAGAATGAGGTTGTTGTTTTTCTTTAAAAATTTCACTTTCTTAATTAGTACTTTATTGGAGTACATTAATTTAAAAAATGTGTCCTTCTATATTAGTTTAGGTGGCAGCTATATCAATAGCTGCCATTTTTTTTTAAATTTTTGTAGGGACAGGTCGCAACCTATCCCTACAAAAATTTAAAAAATCGAAAAATTTACTACTTTTGTTGTTTAATGCTCACGGCTCAAAGCTCAAAGCTATTCTATGATTAAACTTGCCATTAAAAATACTTTATCGCTTTTTTTTCCGAAACTTTGCTTGTCATGTGGACAACCTTTGTCGGATGATCATGCCTATATTTGTTTATCGTGTGAAACACAATTGCCGGAGACAGAGCATTGGCATAAAAAAGAAAACACATTTTCGCAACGTTTTATTTATGATAAACGTATTGAATCGGCAGCAGCTTTATATTACTTTGCCAAAAACAGTGGCGTACAACATCTTATTCATAAAATAAAATATAAGGACCAACGCGAATCGGCACTTCAACTCGGACGTTTATTGGGCGATAAAATAAATCAATCTGATTTTTTTAAAAACATTGATTTTATTTTGCCCGTTCCGATGCACCCGCGTAAAAAACGAGAACGCGGTTTCAATCAAGCGGAAGTTTTGGCGCAAGGTATTTCGGAAAAAACCGGTTGGCGCATTGATACCGGTATTCTGAGGAAAGTAAAATATACCAACGTTCAAGCGCAAAGTAACTATTCCGAGCGTTTACAAAATGTTTTTGCGGCATATCAATGTGTGAACGCGACGGGATGTAAAAATAAACGTATTTTAATTGTAGATGATGTGGCTACAACTGGTGCCACACTTCAAACTTGTTGTGACGCTATTTTAGAAAAAGAACCGCAGTGCCAATTGTTTGTCGTTACTTTAGCGTTTACAGCGTTGAACTAGTTCGTTAGTTTATTATTTACCCGTTACTACCCAACTAACCAACCAACTAATATGCAATACATAAAAACCATCACCGATTATTTAGAAAGTATCGCACCGTTGCCGCTTCAAGAAAAATACGACAACGCCGGATTAATTGTAGGCGATTCGAATGAATTAATAGAAAAAGTTTTGATTTGCTTAGATGTAACAGAGCACATCATTAAAGAAGCGATTGACTCGCGCTGTTCGATGATAATATCGCACCATCCGATTGTGTTCAGTGCTTTAAAAAAATTTACCGGAAAAACTTTTGTAGAGCGCATTATTCAAAAAGCGATTAAAAATGATATTGCTTTATATGCAATTCATACTAACCTCGACAATGTGTATCACAATGGTGTAAATCAAGAAATATGTAAGCGTTTGGGCATTATAAACACGGGCATACTCGTACCAAAACGCGATGTGTTGATGAAGTTGACTGCATTTGTACCGCTCGACCACACGCAAAAAGTTTTAAGCGCTTTGTACGATGCCGGTGCGGGACAAATCGGTGCGTATAAAAATTGCAGTTTCAGAACTACCGTCACCGGTACTTTTATGCCTACAGCAGATGCTCAACCTTTCATTGGCGAAAAAAATACGCAAGCAGAAGTAACCGAAGAACGCGTTGAAGTTATTTTTCCGACACACGATGAAAGAAAAATCATGTCGGCATTGAAAAAAGCGCATCCTTACGAAGAAGTTGCCTATTACTTGCAGACTATAACCAATGCATATCAAGATATCGGCAGCGGCATGATTGGTGAAATAGCACCAACCGATGCTTCATCATTTTTGAAACACGTAAAAACAATAATGCACGTTGGTTGTTTGAAACATACGGCGCTTCATACCGGAAAAATTTCAAAAATTGCGGTGTGTGGCGGTTCAGGCAGATTTTTATTGAATGATGCTATCGCCGCCGGTGCAGATATTTTTATAACATCGGATTTTAAATACCACGATTATTTTGAAGCCGACGGAAAAATTATTGTTGCCGATATAGGGCATTTCGAGAGCGAACAATTCACGATTCAATTGTTGCAGCAACTATTAGAAAAAAATTTTAAAGATTTATTTGTATTATCTACAAATATTTCTACAAATCCCGTAAATTTTTTATAATTTTGCGCGTTTTTATCCGGTAGAAAATAGACGATGGACAATAGACAATGGAAATTTCCAAAATCAGTTGCCTTACATCTATTGTCTATCGTCTATTGTCCATCGTCCAAATATAAAAATATCAATATGGCAGTCGCAGTAAATGAATTATCTACGTTTGAAAAATTAAAGCAATTGTATGATTTACAAATTGCCGACACTGAACTCGACGAAATTCAGAATTTAAAAGGTGAACTTCCGATGGAAGTGAATGACCTCGAAGATGAACTTGTAGGTTTGGAAACGCGTATCCAAAAAGCGCAGCAAGCTACCGAAGACTTGGAATCTGATATCAAAAAGCAAAAAGACAATATTAAAACTTCGGAAACATTGATTGACCGTTATAAAACCCAGTTAGACAATGTTAAAAACAATCGCGAGTTTGAAGCTTTGAATAAAGAGATTGATTTGCAGGGTTTAGATATTCAATTGGCGGATAAACGTATTCGTGAATCGCAACGCAATATTGATGCTAAAAATGAAACGGCGGATGTAGCAAAAAGTCGTTTAGTTACTAAGAAAAAAGAATTAGAATTGAAACGAGTTGAATTGCAAAAAATATTGGAAAAAACAGAAAAAGAAGAAGAAAAACTGCGTAAAAAATCGGACAAAGCACGTAAAGGTATTGATGCGCGTTTGTTGAAATCTTATGATAAAATTCGCTCGTCTTATCGCAACGGTTTAGTTGTTGTCGGTATTATGCGTGAGGCTTGCGGCGGTTGTTTTAATCATATTCCACCGCAATTGCACGTTGAAGTGGGTTTGCATAAAAAAGTTATCGCTTGCGAACACTGCGGTCGTATTCTCGTTGATGAAAGTATCACAAATCCGCAACCTGAAGCAGTAGCTTAATGGTTGACGGTTGATAATTGACGGTTGATAATTGATGATTGACGGTTAAATAAAAACGCGCATAGAAATTTATTTTTCTGTGCGCATTTTTATTTAAAAAAAGATTTTTATTTGAACATTCAACAATCAATTATCAACCATCAATCGTCAACCATTATGTTTATTCTAATTTTATGTGATTTCTGTCTATAAAATCCTTGAACGTTTTGCGATACGTATCGCTCACCGGCAAAAATGCGTTGCCGATTTGTACTTTTTCTTTCAATATCGCGTCAATCCAATTCAAAGCGACGATGTAAGAATTATGAATACGCACAAATTGAGTTTCCGGCAACTGTTCTTCCAAAAATTTCATACGCTGCAACGATACTATTTTTTGTGTAGGTGTGTAAATACTGACATAATCTTTCAAACCCTCGACATACATAATTTCATTGATTTTTATTTTTACAAGTTTAGTACCGTCTTTCACAAAAATATAAGCAGGTGTTGTTTCTATAGGTGTTACAGTTTCTTGAATTGTTTCAGCAGGCGTTTCAGTGGGCGTAGCTAAACGTTGTACTTTTTCAACCGCTTTCAAAAAACGCTCGAAGGTGATAGGTTTTAATAAATAATCCGTCACGTCGAGTTCATAACCTTCTAAAGCGTATTCGGAATACGCGGTCGTCAGAACGATATACGGTTTTTTTTGGAGAATTTTCAAAAGCGAAATACCCGTGATTTCGGGCATCTGAATATCCAAAAAAAGAATATCTACTTGGTGATTGCGCAAAATTTCAATTGCATCTACCGGATTACCGCAAGATTGAATCAATTCGAGTTGCGGAATTTTTTTGACGTACTGCTCCAACAATTGCCGCGCCAAAGGTTCGTCATCAACGATAAGACAAGTTAGGTTCATGTTTCGTTAATTTCTTTATTGTTTTTATTGTTTATTGTTTATTTGGTTATTTGGTAATGCTTGGATACAAATTAATTATCGGATTAACCAATTAACCAATCACTAATTAACCAAATTACACAAAATCCACATCTACATCATAAGGATATTCGATGAGATAGTTAATGGCTTTATCAATACTGAAGTTTTGAAAAACGACTAGATACAACATATCAATAATCGGAATGTGCAAATGATAAGTACGTCCGATGCGGTGCGCAATGCGCAAAGTGCGCACTCCTTCTGCCACTTCTTGCATCGAATTGATAATCTCCGCCGGTATTTCACCTTTCGCCAAACGCATACCGAATTGATAATTTCTGCTGCTCGTTGCGGTAGCTGTCGCTATTAAATCGCCGATGCCGGCAGTGCCGAAAAAAGCTGTATTCGTTGCGCCCATACGTGTCGCAATAGCAATCATTTCTTTTAACCCGCGTGTTATGAGCATGGCTTGTAAATTTCTGCCCAAATCTTTTCCGCCCAAAATACCGGAACCAAGTGCGATAATGTTTTTCAAAGCACCGGCAAACTCCGCACCCAAAATTTCTTGTGAACCGAAAACATGAAAATATTTTGAGTTCAATGCTTTTTTGCCGACTTCCACCACTTCTTTAAATCTGCTTGCGATGAGTGTGGCTGTCGGTTTGCCGTCTAAAATTTCGCGTGCCAAATTCGGTCCCGACAAACAACCGACGCGAATCACAGGTGTTTCTTCCATCACGACTTCACTCATCGTGCGCACATTAGCACGTGAACAAACGACACCCGAAACCAATTCTTCATAAGTCAAACCCACCAAATCTAAACCCTTTGTGCCGTGAATAATAATATGCGTCGGATTTAAAAAAGGAGAAAACGCTTGCATCGTTGTCCGAAAATTTTCAGAAGGCAGCATCGGCATAATCAATCGGCAACTTTCGCAAATATCTGCAATACTATTCGTTGCTCGTACGCGACTTGAAAAATTGGTATCGTAATGGCGGTGCGTGGTATTTATTTTCTCCACCGTTTCAGGTTTCCGCGAAAAAATAACGACATCTGTGTTCGATTGCAGCAATTTCGCCATCGCTACACCGAAACTGCCGGCACCAATTACGCCGACCGGTTTTTGTTGTTGTGGTAGAATATTCAATACTATGTACGTTAAAAATTGGCGTAAAATATGGAGAAGTGGCGACAAAATTACAGACTTTTTTAGTTTTTTGTGGAGTTATTAGTTTTTGTTTTAACAACTGTTACTAAAAAATAATTCCTAAATTCTCCAAAATCAAAATATATTTCTTAATCGCATCTTCAATTTCCGACAAATAAATAAATTCGTCCGCTGTATGCGAACGCGCAGAATCGCCGGGACCGATTTTTAAAGTCGGAAAAGGCATGAGAGCTTGATCGGATAGCGTCGGAGAGCCGTAGCATTTTAATCCGAGTCCGATACAGCGTTGCACAATCGGATGTTTCACAGAAATTGATGAAGCATTCAATCGAAAAGAACGTGCGGTGAGTTCGGATTTTAAATTTGATTTTAAAATTTCAAAAACTTCATGATTCGAGTAGCGGTCGTTGGTGCGCACGTCAATCACAAAGTCGCAGATATCCGGTACGACATTGTGTTGCGTACCTGCCATTATTTGTGTCACCGTAAGTTTATTCGGCGAGAGCCACTCGGAAGGTCTGTCAAAAACTAAATTTTTTATTTTTTCTATATCGTTCATTGCAATTTCAATCGCGTTGATGCCTTCGTTACGCGCCGCGTGTCCGGCTTTACCAATAGCTTTTGCATCAATTACCATCAAACCTTTTTCTGCAACCGCCGGTTGCATCAGTGTAGGTTCGCCGACAATGCCGGCATCAATTTTTGGTAATTGCGTTAAAATACTTTCAATGCCGTTGCGTCCGGAAATTTCTTCTTCGGCGGTTGCTGCCCAAATAAAATTATTTTTTAAATCTTTTAGGTTGTAAAAATGAATAAACGTCGCCAATAAACTCACAAGCGATGCACCGGCATCATTGCTACCGAGACCAAATAATTTTCCGTCAACAATATCCGGCGAAGATGGATCGCGTGTCCAACCTTGCACAGGTTTAACTGTATCATGGTGAGAATTGAGTAAAACTGTCGGCAATTCTTTTTTGAAATATTTATTTTGCGTCCAAATATTATTGCCGGAGCGTGAAAAGGGAATTTTTTGATTGTGTAAAAACTTTTCAATCAGAAGCACGGAGTCATGTTCTTCTCTTGAAAATGAGGGTGTAGCGATAAGTGATTGCAGCAACGGAATTATAGACACCTTAATTGATTGGTTAATTGGTTGCTTGGTTTTTAAAAATCTGCCGCGTGATTTGTCTTTCAATTAACATTTACCTTATAATTTTTAAAGTGTACTTTAAAATTTTCAATGTAAAGATAAAAAAATACTTATAAACTCATATAAAATTTCAAACTCTCTTTTATTATCGCATCGGTAGTCGTAACGTTTACGGTCACATTTCCGACGGAAGGTATCAAGCTGAAATTAATTCTTTGCTTTTCATTTTTTTTATCTTGCTGCATGAGCGCAATATATTTATCGAAATCTTTTACTTTTATATTGTATTTGCCGTAGAGTTTCAAAATAAATTTTGTGATATCTTCGACAGTTTTTTCGTTCAACCCGAGAATTTTATGCGAAAGATACGATTCGCAAATCATGCCGATAGCAATTGCTTCGCCATGCGTGAGTGGTGTCGGCGTTTGTAAAGCAAAACTTTCTATAGCGTGACCAATTGTGTGTCCGAAATTCAGTGCTTTGCGTTCGCGTTTTTCAAACGGATCAACTTCAACGATGTGTTGTTTTATTTTCAGCGAAGGGATGATGTAATTTACCCAATCAATATTATCAAGACTTTCTAATTTTTTTATCTTCTCCCATTGTTTTACGTCGGCGATGAGAGCGTGTTTAATAATTTCGGCGAAACCGCTCAATCTTTCGCGGTTAGAAAGTGTTTGTAAAAATGCAGGCGCAATAAAAACGGCTTTCGGATTGGCAAACACACCAATACTGTTTTTTACTTGCGCAAAATCAATTCCTAATTTTCCACCTATAGACGCATCTACTTGCGACAATAGAGTTGTCGGCATTTGCACAAAATCGAAACCGCGTTTGAAAGTGGCGGCGCAAAAACCACCCATATCACCAATGACACCGCCGCCCATATTTACCAGCAGCGATTGTCGGTCGGTCATTGCTGAAAATAATTCTTTCCAAATCGTTTGCGCTGTTTCGATATTTTTTTGTTGTTCGCCTGCAGGAATAGTAATCACGTAACTATTTTCCGGAAAACGATTCCGATTCGGCGCGAGACACAATCTTTCGGT
>JAYTNA010000022.1:0-2007 GCA_043748865.1 Saprospiraceae bacterium | reverse complement strand
CCGCGCGAGTTCAAATCCGGTGCATCTAACAAAGAGCGTTCAAAATTAGTTTTCGCACCCGCCAAATCACCGACTTTATATAAATCCATCGCCTTAAATACATTTGCTTTCTGATAAGTGACGCGCAACCCCGGTGTTTTCACTTGCGTATTATTCATCACTTTTATCGCTTGATCGAAATCATGCGTTTGCAAAAGCGTTTCGCCGAGTAAATTTTGCGCTTCGTTATAATATTTACTGCCGGCAGGAATAGACAATAAAGCATCAGCCGCTTCTTGAGTTTGTTTAAGTTCGTAACACAATTTTGCGTAGTTCCAAGTGGATTCTTCTTTTGCACTTGCATCAAAATTCATGCGCGAAGCAGTGGCAAAAGCTTGTTTCGCTTTAGTTCTGTCACCGAGACGCAAATAACTGTCGCCTAATAAATACATCGCGTTTTGTCCGATAGCATTGTTCGAGCGGTTTAAATTTTCTAAATTTGATGCCGCATCTGCGTAATGTTCATTTCGATGTTGAGACAAACCGAGTTGATAAAAATCTTCTTCGCGCATTACATTATTGCCGTCAGCACCTTCTTTTAAATACTTTTCAGCAGTTTTATAATCTTTTCTTTCGAAATAAGCTTGACCTACTAATTGATTTATTTGTTTAGCGTTTTTAGTTTTCGGATTTTCTAAAGCACGCAAACCGTAATCAATCACATTATTATAATCCTTTTTTATCGCAAAAATCTGCGTTACATTATATGGTACAACTGAGCCATATTGCTTAGAATTTTGTACACGCTGAAAACTTTTGCCGGCTTCATCAAAATTATTTTCAAAAAAAGCGCACATACCATAATAGTAATTCGCTTCATTATAATATTTTGAACCGGATTTATCTTTTACTTGTGCGAAAAGCGTTTTGGCTTGCGGCAATTTTTTTTGCGTAAAAAGACTATAACCAATTTTGAAATTTATTTCATCTGCCACTTCGCCCGACATACTACCGGTAGGTATACTTTGATAAAACTCTAAAGCCTTATCCGGTTTATTTTGGTTGAAATAAAAATCGCCCATTTCTAAAGCACCTTGACCGGCGAGCGGGTCCGGATAATAATTCCGAATATAATCGAGCATCAGTTGTTCGCCGTTCGGTTGACCGGAACGCACCGCCGCTTTGGCTAAATACAATTCCGAGTTAGCACGCAACAAACGCGCTTCAGGTTCGGCAGCCGGACGAATTTTATTGATGGCATAAGTGAACTCTTGCATCGCCAAATTATAAACGCCTTTGTCATAAAAATCCATACCGCGTTTATACGCGACATTCGCTTCCGTGTAAATAGTCGTTTCTTGTGCGTCGGCAACATTAACCGCAACAAATAAAAATAAAGCAAAAAAGATAGGGAATTTGGAAACCATATTTTCCGTGTATTGAGTTTTACTCTTGATGTTTGTTTGTAATTTTCTTATTAAAAAACTGAAATCAAACACAAGGTATAAAAATAAATGTGCAATAAAAGTGAATTAACGTAAAATTTTTCCGGAAGATTAGAAAAGAATCGAGAAAATTAAATTTTTTGTTCGTTTTCATTGTCTTCTTTCGATTTAGAAACGTTAAAATTATTTTTTTATTGAGCAAAGTAGAGCTTTCTGAAAAAATTTTGATAGGTGTGTAGTAGTTGCTTAACATGAATTGAAAAAAATACGTTCATTTTTAAAAGGTGTATGCTTATAAAAATAGGGAAAGGTTTTGGAAAAAATAAGCGGATAACGTTGTACAGCATTTTCGTTGAAAAATATCGCAATTTATTTTTAATTATTATGTAAGTTGATGTGAAAATAATTTATTTTATCGTAAAGGTAGGTGTTTTGCAAATTTGGTTTACATATGAAAATAATATTCTAAAAATAAAAATTGAAATTTTTTTTAGTTTCTTACCAGTTTTGGTAATAAGTATTATTAAAATTGTTGTAAAATTGTTGTAAAATTGTTGTAAAATTGTTGTAAAATTGTTGTAAA
>JAYTNA010000021.1:0-3310 GCA_043748865.1 Saprospiraceae bacterium | reverse complement strand
ACTAACCGACCAAACTAAATATTTATGTCTCAATACGTTTGGTTAATACCGCTTCTTCCGCTCGTGAGTTGGGTAATTATTAGTTTAGCAAATCGTGCTTTATCTAAAACGGTGACAACTTGGGTAGCTTGTGGTAGCGTTTTGGCAAGTTTTTTCATTGCAATGGGTGTGTTGATTGAAAAAATCCATAATCCGGCATCTGAAACTATTCATTTATTTAATTGGATAACGACCACGGATTTTTCTGCGTCGTTCGATTTTTTGATAGACCCGCTCTCATCTGTTTTTTTGGTGGTGATAACAGGCGTAGGTTTTTTGATACATGAATACTCGGCAGGTTATATGCACGACGATGACGGTTATCGCCGTTTTTTTTCGTACTTGAATTTATTTGTCTTTTTTATGTTGATGTTGGTGATGGCGAATAATTTTTTGGTCATGTTCATCGGTTGGGAAGGCGTTGGTTTATGTTCATATTTACTGATTGGTTTTTGGTTTAAAAATCAAGAATACTCAAGTGCTGCTAAAAAAGCATTTATCATGAATCGCATCGGCGATTTAGGTTTATTGCTCGGCATTTTACTGATATATCAAACAACCGGCAGTGTTGAATACGAAAAAGTTTTCAGCTCTTACGGTTTAGCTAAATTTACGCCGGCAATAGCTACGGCTGCGACACTTTTACTTTTTATTGGTGCGATTGGAAAGTCGGCACAAATTCCGCTTTACACTTGGTTGCCTGATGCCATGGCAGGTCCGACACCGGTTTCCGCGCTCATTCACGCAGCAACAATGGTGACAGCCGGTATTTATTTAATTGCACGGGCGAATGGATTATATTTATTGTCGCCACTCACGATGGATATTGTGATGTGGATTGGTTTAGCAACTGCTTTATTGGGTGCGAGTATTGGTTTATATCAAAACGATATTAAAAAGGTTTTGGCGTACTCAACGGTTTCTCAACTGGGTTTGATGTTCGCCGCTTTAGGAGTCGGTGCGTTCAGTGTCGGCGTTTTTCACGTAGTCACGCACGCATTTTTCAAAGCACTTTTATTTTTAGGAGCCGGTTCAGTTATTCATGCGATGGGTGGCGAACAAGATATTCGTAAAATGGGCGGCTTAAAAAAATCTTTGCCTATTACTTACATTACTTTTTTTATTGCCACGCTTGCTATTTCAGGTATTCCGCCCTTCGCCGGATTTTTCTCTAAAGATCAAATTATTTCAGAAATATACGCGCACAAAGGTATGGGCATTGCAGGCATTGCTTTAATTGTTTCTTTAATGACGTGCTTCTATATGTTTCGTTTGTTTTTTGTAACATTCTTCGGCAATTTCAGAGGTACACATGAGCAAGAACATCATTTGAATGAATCACCGGCTACGATGACTTTCCCTTTGATGGTACTGGCTTTTTTTTCAACCGTTGTTGGTTTTTTCGGCTTGCCGAAAGCTATCAGCGAACTTTTGCACGTACCGAATTATATCGAGCATTTTTTAAGCCATTCGGTTCAAGATAAAGTATCGGAACTAAGTACGGGAACAGAATGGGCTTTAATGGGCGGCACAGTTGCTATTTTAGCAGCAGTCATTTTTTATGCTTACAATCTGTTCGTGAATAAAAACACCGTACCGGTTGAAGATGAGCAAATGGCAGGTTTGCCGAATGTCATTTATAATAAATACTTCGTTGATGATATTTACAATAATATCATTACAAAACCGATAAATATTGCTTCAGGTTTTTTAAATTCAATTTTTGAAACGAAAATACTTGACGGTATCATAAACGGTGTCGGGAAAATTACTTATCGCGCTTCGTCGCTGTTACGATTAACACAAAGCGGGAAAGTAGATGGCTATTTCTTTGCCATGGTGATATTTATCGTCGCGCTTTTGATTTTTAAATTGTTTTAAACGGACAATGGACAACGGACGATGGATAAGATTTTGTCCATTGTCCATTGTCCATTGTCCATTGTCTATAGACTATGCTCACTTTATCTTTAATTTTATTACCGCTTATCGCAGCCGGTTTAATATTTTTTATTCAGAATGAAAAATTATCGAAACAAGCTGCCATGTTGTTTGCCTTAGCGGAAGCAGCTTTGGGTGGTTTTACGCTTTTAAAAGCCGGTAATAAATCGAATACAAATTTTGATGCAGCTTGGTCGAGTTTCGGTGCACGCTTTTCTCTCGGCATGGATGGTATCTCGCAAATACTTGTGTTGCTGACGGTTGTTTTAGTACCGCTCATAATTTATGCGTCATACAGAGATAATTACAATAATCGTTTTTACAGTTTAGTTTTAGTAATGCAAGCCGCACTCGTCGGCGTATTTACGGCAACAGACGGTTTTTTATTTTATATTTTTTGGGAATTAGCTTTGATTCCGATTTATTTTATCTGCCTTGGTTGGGGCGGAGAAAATCGTGGCAAAATTACTTTTAAGTTTTTTATTTATACGATTGGGGGTTCTTTGATCATGCTCGTTGCGTTATTATACATTTATTACACAACACCCGGCGATCATTCCTTCGCTATAAAAGATTTGTACGCTGCCGGACACGAACTTTCGCGCAGCGAACAAGGTTGGCTTTTTTGGGGTTTACTTATCGCTTTCGCGATTAAAATGCCGGTATTTCCTTTTCACACTTGGCAACCCGATACTTATGTGACCGCACCGACACCGGGTACTATGCTTTTATCCGGCATTATGTTGAAAATGGGAACTTACGGTCTGATTCGTTGGTTGATGCCGCTTGTGCCACTCGGTTGGGATTCGTGGGGAAGAACAGCGATGATATTTAGCGTCGTCAGTATTGTTTACGCTTCGTGTTTAGCCATTGTTCAAAAAGATTATAAACGCTTGATTGCTTATTCTTCTATTGCACACGTCGGATTAATTTCTGCCGGTATTTTTGCTTTCAACGATGAAGGTTTGACGGGTAGTTTATTACAAATGTTTGCACATGGTATTACCGTCGTGGGTTTATTTTATATCGTTGATGTAATTGTATCACGGACGAAAACAAGAAATATAGATAGTCTCGGCGGTATCAGAGAAGTTGCACCCAATTTTGCGCTTTTATTTCTAATTATTATGCTCGGTTCTGTCGCCTTACCTTTAACAAGCGGCTTCGTCGGCGAATTTTTATTAATAAACGGCGTATTCAAGTACAATCATTGGTTGGCACTTTTTGCCGGCTTGACAATTATTTTGGGAGCTGTTTATATGTTACGCAGCTATCAAACGATGATGCTGGGTGAAAAAAATACTTTGACAAGTACTTTTTCGGATTTAGA
>JAYTNA010000020.1:0-5009 GCA_043748865.1 Saprospiraceae bacterium | reverse complement strand
GTGCTTGCGATAAGACTTTAGACAATGCCGTTCAATTCAAAAATGCACAACTACATGAAGAAGCGAAAGAAAAAATGAAAACTTATTTTCCGGATAAAGCCGAAGATTTTATGATGGATGCCGATATGAAATTTTATAAAGCTGCCGGTGATGTCAAAAATTTCTGTAAAACTTGCGATACTTACGCTAAAAAAGATGCAAAAAATGATGCGCGTAAACTTTTCATTACCGGCAAACAAATGGTGGATGCTTTTCCGTACGATAAAACTGTTCTCACGGGTGCAGAAAAATATTTGAAACGCGCCGCCGAAAATGGTGGTTTGAGCGAGTATTATTATTGGTATGCAATGACGCTTTTGCGCAACACAAAAAAAGATGAGGCATTAAAAGCGGCAGAAATGTCATTGAAAATTGCAAAAGAATCGCAACCGAATTATGTTGGTGCCAGTGAAGAATTGGTGCGGAAAATTAAAGAAAGCTAAAACGATTTTCGATTTTCGATTTGAAAATTAAAAAAGCGCGAAAAAAATAAATTTCTTCGCGCTTTTATTTTCTCTAACAATCAAAAATATCTATTTAAGATTATAATTATTCAAGATTTAAAATTTACCATTTAAAAAATCCAAAATCTTGACTTAGTGCTTCCAAAAATATCCTTCTCTTCTTTTTGCGTCGTTGCGTATGTCCAGATAGAATAAATTAAAATCGGCGACGTGGTAGTTGGGATTTCTCATCAGAAAACTACCAAAAAAATGCGGTTTACTCGCCCATAAAATATCATTATGAATTTGCGCATCTACTAATTTTGGTTTAGTCATCGTAAATTTGAATAAAACGCCGCCTTGACTTTTTTCGGCACCGACATAGCCTGAATCAGTTTTCCAACTTAAGGGATTCACGACTATTATGTTTTTTAGTGGTTTCGGCGGTTTGTAACCTTTTTCAAAAGTACGCCAACTGCACACACAACCGGTTTGTTCCGGCGTATTACATACCGGAATATTGGTGTACAAATCTTTTGGCACTGCAATACCGATTAAATACGCTGCTACTAATTTATTTTGCAAAAGTTTGCCGTCAAAAAGTTCTTTCATTAAACGTTTGGCGTGTGAGGTGCCTTGCGAGTGCGCTGCAATAATTATTGGTCGTCCGTTGTTCCAATTTTTTAAATAATATTCAAAAGCTGCTTTCACATCGCTGTAAGCCAAATCAAATGCTTGTTGCGTAGAGGAAGTATCGGTTGCAAAATAAGATTGAAGATGTGCTTGACGATAACGCGGCGCGTAAATTTTTCCGACACCGTTAAAAATACTCGCTTGATATAGAATCGGGCGCGTGTCTGTCAGCATATTTAATTTCGCATCATTGACATCGCCATTCCAATTTGTATTTCCTTTTTCTAAGAGCATTATCGTCGGATGCACAAAAAATACATCAATTTGCGACTCTGATTGCTCATCTTTTAAATTACTGCCGACCGGTACACTATCTGCCATATCATGAACGTCGGGATGCGCTGCCCAATTTTTCAAATCGGCATAATTTGGCTGCGGTGGTGTTTTAGAAATATTAAAACTGCCGTTCGGAATTTTTTCGAAAAGTTTAACGGTTTTACACGCGAAAAAAAATAAAGAACAGAGTACGAGTGGAAAAATAAATTTCATTGAATGGGAAATTGAAAATTAATAATGAAAGTTAACGATTAAACGCATCAACAAATTAACGTTTGAATACGTGTATGTGTTTTGATGTCGCATAAAAATTTTGAGTTATTTTAACTTACTCGGCATAATAAGGTTCAATTAATTAACTCGCATTTATCGAATTTTAAATAGCTTCCGGTTTATACCTGTCGGAAAATAGAAAAATTGGGCTTTAGCCAAAAAGATTATAAAATCGTTAAAGTGGGTGAAAAATTAATTGAGTGTTGTTGAAAGTGGGTATTAATTTTATTTAATTAGGTGTTTAATTTTGATTAATCCTAAACACAAATACCTTTTTTAGCGTTTAGGAATGAGAAAGAAATAATAAAAAACCAACTGACCGGCTAATTAACCGACTCAACTAAATAATGGCGAAGAAAAAAGAACCGAAAGAATTTATAAATCCGATAGACCCCGATAAAGTGGCGATTAACCCCGGACTTTTACCTTATGCACATTCGGCGGGCGGTGCAGTGATAAGACCGGAAGATAAAGGACGCATCAAAGGCAATGCCATGACAGCGATGTATGAACAAACTGATCGGCAAATGGATCAACTGCGCAAGCAAATGGAAACCTTAGCGGCGCAAGCCAAACAATTGCAACGCAGAAAAGAAATTTCTGAAAGTATTTATCAAGCCACGCTTAATTTTCGTCCGGTTGTCGGACATATTTATCATTTATATCGCAAACAAGATAGTACGAATACCTTGTCGCTGATTGCTCCGGATGAGTGGGGGCGCAATAAACCTTATACTTTCCTCGCCACTTGCCAATTACTTTACGATCATACTTGGGAAGTATTGGCAGAAGCACCGGAAGAAACTTTTATAATGGTGAATGACTTATGATAAAACGTGCCATTGTTTGGTTCCGAAATGATTTGCGCTTGCATGACAACGAAGCACTTACAGAGGCTTTGCGCTCCGCCGATGAAATTATTCCGGTTTATATATTCGATGAGCGTACTTTCAAAGGTAAAACGCGATTCGGCTTTCCTAAAACAGGTGCGCACCGCGCACAATTTATTATTGAAAGCGTTGTCGATTTGCGCGCACAGCTTCAATATAAAGGCAATGATTTATACGTGCGTGTCGGAAAACCCGAAGATATTTTGTGTGAAATGGCGCGCGCCACAAAATGTTCTTGGGTTTATTGCAACCGCGAACGAACGGACGAAGAAGTAAAAGTACAAGATATTTTAGAAAAAAATTTATGGTCAGTCGGACAAGAATTGCGTTTTTGTCGCGGTAAAATGTTGTATCACACAGCAGATTTACCTTTTCCGGTGCAACATACACCCGAAATTTTTACCACTTTCAGAAAAGAAGTAGAGCGCATAACACCCGTGCGTCCGCCTTTGCCGATGCCGGTTACAATTTCAAAAAATACTTTTACAATTGATAGAGGAGATATACCGACACTCGAAGATTTCGGTCACGACAATTATGAAAAAGATAACCGCGCAGCTTTTAATTTAAGAGGGGGTGAAACAGAAGGATTGAAACGTTTGAAATATTATTTGGAAGAAACACACCTGATAAAAACTTATGAAGAAACGCGCAACGGATTAGTCGGAGCAGATTATTCCACAAAATTCTCAGCTTATTTATCGGCAGGATGTTTGTCGCCGAAAACAATTTACTACGAATTGAAAAAATATGAGAAGCAATTCGGTGATAATAAATCTACCTATTGGTTGTATTTTGAATTGCTCTGGCGTGATTTTTTTCGATTAATCGGGAAAAAATATGGTAACGCTATTTTTCAAATCAACGGATTAGAGGATAAACCGGATAAATCAAAAAAAGAAAAAATGTGGCGCACCGACGAGTCTTTGTTCCATATTTGGGCGGACGGTCGCACCGGCATTCCGTTTATTGATGCGAATATGCGCGAACTGAAACTCACCGGCTTTATGTCGAACAGAGGCAGGCAAAACGTCGCAAGTTTTTTGACAAAAGATTTAAAAATAAATTGGTTGATGGGTGCCGAATGGTTTGAAAGTCAACTCGTTGATTACGATCCATGCAGTAATTACGGCAATTGGCTGTATATCGCCGGCGCAGGAAACGATCCGCGAGATAACCGCTATTTCAATATTTTAACGCAAGCGCAACGCTACGATGCAATGGGCGCGTACATAAAATTGTGGTGTCCGGAACTCGAAAATGTACCGACCGATAAAATTCATCGTCCCGATATTTTAAGTTTTGAAGAACAAACGCGGTATAAAGTCAAACTCGGTGCGCAATATCCAAAAGCGATGATACCAACTGCGAAATGGCAATCTTATTAAAACGATAACTATTCAAAAGGTGTCTAATTACATTATTCACCACTACTGTTGAATCTTTTAATGACACGCAATTTATGTGAATAAATCTTGCGCTCTTCATTATAAATCCCGTTGTGGTCAATCGTATCAATACGTACTTGACCGGAGGCATGAATAATTTTTCCATCGCCGATCAAAATACCGACGTGGATGATGTTGCCTTTGTCGTTGTCAAAAAAAGCTAAATCCGCCGGTTGCGCTTGTTCCAAAAAATCAATTGTTTCGCCATGTTCAACTTGTTGCGAGGCATCACGCGGTAATTTTATGCCGGACATTTTGAAAACTATTTGCGTAAAGCCGGAACAATCAATCCCGAACGGTGTGCGTCCACCCCATAAATACGGTACAAATAAATAACGTCGTGCGAGTTTTATGATGCGTTCCGGTGTTTGTAAAACTGCCGGCGATTGAGATTCAATTGTTATTGCTTGTCCGTTAAAAGTATATTTTTTCCCGACGAGTTGCACAGTTACGCCGTCAAATTTCGGAAGTGTAGCACCCATCGTTATCGTCAAAAAATAATCGCCGTTGGTTATATTTGAAACCATATCGAGACAATAAGCATGATGTCCGGCACGATAATTCTTCTCTTCTTTTGCAGTGATATGTGACACCTGACGCGTATCAACCCAACCTTCATAATTATCATAATCGGTAACGATGCGGCACCAGTTTTTTTTGCCTTTTGCGAGTTCAACAATTGTCACCAATTCGCCGAAAAGTAATTGCGTGATGATTTCCGATTTATCGGAAGCCTCTAAACGCACAGGAACGATACTTAAATGACAAATTGCGGATTGCTTCATAAATAATAGTCGGTTAGTCAGTTAGTCAGTTAGTCGGTTAGTCTTAGATATTGACTAACCGACTAACTGACTAACCGACCAAAATAAAGAGCGTCAAAAATAATAAGACTTGTGCATTATCCGTTAATTTATTTTGGTCGGTTAGTCTTTTAGTCGGTTAGT
>JAYTNA010000019.1:0-1076 GCA_043748865.1 Saprospiraceae bacterium | reverse complement strand
TCGGTTGGTCGGTTAGACACTTTTAAACTGACTAACCGACCAACCGACCAACTGACTAACCGACTAATTCATTTCTCAAAATAAAACTCCACCGATTTTGGCGAGAATTTTACACCGCGCGCCCAATCGGGTTGTTTAACGAGTGTCAAAGGTAAGGTATTATTTTTAGTGTTCGGCGTGATGTTGTGCATATCTACTTCAATAATAAAATCATCGGCGTTGACTTTAGAGTAATGACTCAAGGTAAGTTTGCAGTCCAATCGAATTTTATTCGGGAAAATTTTTAATTTCTCCGGTGCATTTTTAATAACAATTGGTACAAATAAAGATTTTTCGGTGAACTGTTCTGCTTTTAAAGTGACGTGCACTTCTTGAAAATTGTAACGTAACATCGGATTTTTTGTCAAACTTACATCGTAAGCAAAAACATCTTTTAAATTTTTTACGAAAATTGTATCCGTCTTTATCGAACCCAAATTATTAATAATCTGTCGGGGACCGAAAACTCGTACACGTTCCGGATCTAATTGAATGTTTTGAGATAAATCATATCCTTTAGCAAAAGTGATATGCGACACCGGTTCAATTGGCACAACTTTTTCAACGGCATTTTCAGTGGTAACGGATAAAATTTCCGGTTCAATGGTTTGTATATCGCCGCCTAATTGCGCCGCCGCTAAACCACGCAAAGAAAAAGTTTGGAGACTGTCTTCATTGATACTCACGTAAAGTTTATCCAAACGGTGCGTCAACATATCCCAACCGGTGCCGGAAATAGTTGTATTTGCATATTGCGGCGGCGATTCGCTGAATGCTTTGTTGTTCGGAACATTATACACTAAAGCTACCGAGATATTTTTTTTTACCGATGTTTGTAAACGATTTAATAGCCAAAATACAAAAGCTACCAAAACACAGAGCATGAAAACAACTCTGTCGCGACTAAAAAACTGTCGCAAACGCAGGTTTCGGATATTGATTATTAAGTTATTAGTCATCAATTATCATTAGTGTTCAAAAGATTTTTCAATTGCATTTTTGTAATTTTTCTTTGTGAACTTTGTGATAACCTTTGT
>JAYTNA010000018.1:0-2256 GCA_043748865.1 Saprospiraceae bacterium | reverse complement strand
CCAAATACTGTTTTGCAACGAGCGACGTTGATACGCCTGCAAAACTTGTTGTCGTGTCGACATAATTTACGTCGGTGGAACTTAATTTGTAATGATAATCGTACAGTGTTGTTGCCTGTACGTCTTGCGGTGAAGCAACTGTTCCGGTAAAACGATTTTCGGATTTTAATAAACGCAACAACGGATCAAAAGTGAATTTTGTCAGTAATCCGTTTTCATCGGTCATCAGTTCGGGCAGCGTCGAAGCCGTTTTATAAGTAACCGATTTAGTCAAAGTGCCGAATGTTTCGCTTGTTACCAATCCGTTAGTCCAATTATATGTTTTGGGAATCGAAAATCCGTTTTGCAAAAGACTTGAAGGAAAACCTTCGGAATTATAAGTCGCCGTAAAGCGTAAAAAATCGGAACCGTCTTTTAATATTTGCGTGAATTGTGATTGCAAAGGAATAGTTTTAAGATTGACACTGAACGTACCGAATATATTTTTTCCGCCACCCGTCAGCGTTGTTCCCGTGTAATTGCGCACTTCGAGCGGAGTCAAAATATTATTTGCAATACAAGCCTGAACACCGGTGTCGGTTGAAGTCGGCAAATCTTTTGTATAAACGGTAGTTGTTTTTGTTTCTTTTCCGTCGCTGTTCCAAATATGTGTTGCAAGTGCCTGTGTGTGTCTGCCGTAAGTTTCATCGTAATCAAAATTCGTAACGGTACTTACGCCGTCCTGTAATAAAGTGGTTGATGCAAGCGAAGTCCATTGAGAAAAAATACTATAGCTGTTGAACTTCAAAACCGAACGCATGGCAGTCGCATCGGCTGACGGAAAAGTTATTCTGTTGGAATAATCCGGCACGATGACGTAACATTTTCTTGTGCAGGCATTAACCGAAGGCCTTCCTAATATATAAGTATTCGATACTTTTTTAACTTCAGTGAATACACCGTTTGTATTTTTGAATTCGGTTTGCTGCAATAACTTTCCTCTCTTATAATCATAACTGTCATGTTGTGCATCCGGATACGAATAATTTAAACCTTCGTCAGCCGTTGAATATTGAAAACAGGTTTTACCTTGCGAATCGTCCGTGCCGTTATAAACAGTAACATACTCATAACCGATAATACTGCCCTGTGTAGCTCCGAGTGCTATTTTAGAATTTGAATAATAGCCGGTTGCGGAACAAGAACTTGTAAGTGCGGGAATCGGGGTGAGTCCCGTGGTGTAAATTGCAATCGCCAGAGGTTCATTATATTTGGGTACAGCTACTAATTTTCCGCTCGAATTTCCGGTGTTCGTAACGTCCGAATAATCATATCTCGTTACAATCGGTACGGCTCCGACTTTTTCAAAAGCTTTAACCGTTTTTATTCGTAAACCGCCCACGGGTAAATTGGGACTGATTACGGCTCCGACGGGAATGGCGCGGTAGAACAAATTAATTTGTGCAAATTCGTTGGTATATCCCGTTTGTGCTTGTACGATATAATCGCCCGATTCAAGAAATATTGTTTCGGAAATCGGATTTGCTCCCGTCACAATATGCCTTGAAAAAACCATACTGCTAACACCGTTAACCATTTTTTGAATGTAAACGTAACCCGTAAAATCAGAACTGACTTGCTGCATCAGGTAACTGACAGTTAAATATTGTCTTCGTTGAATCGTAAATACGGACGAAGACAGGGTTGTCACGGTATTTGTTGTGTTCGTATTTTGTGCAGAGGCAATGTTGTTTTTTTCATCAAAATCGGTTTTGATATCCGGAATATCGGTAACTCCCAACCCGTTTGCAATAGTACCCGGACGAACGGTATTGTTTTCAAATTCAAATTCGGCATATCCACCCGTCGGGTAAGAAACGGTTTTTATACTGCCGGACTTAACCATTTCAGGATCGGTATTTCTATCCGCTCCGTTCCATAATTCCGGCAAACTTAATACACGGGGAATTAAAGTAGGAGCTTGATTATTGTTGGCATATCCCCAATGATCCTGTTTATAACTCAACCGAGGCGGTAATTGATAAAGTCCGGTTTCGTTATAAGTAAATTGATAAGGCGGTAATGCAGTTGAAGTACCGTCCAAGCCGTATCCTGTTTCCGTTACTTTTGTTAACTTTAATCTTTTTAGATGTCGCGGTTCGGTTGCTTGTAACGCCGGTATTCCGATACTTTGAAAATAATCGTAAGCTAAGTCTTCTGTTTTCACTTTAACAAAAGTATTAGCCGCATAATCGCTCTTGTTTTTGAAAACAACCT
>JAYTNA010000017.1:0-1576 GCA_043748865.1 Saprospiraceae bacterium | reverse complement strand
CCTTATATGGGTGAAGATTCAGTGAAACCGTTTTTAGAGTTTACAGGGAAGTGGGTAATTTTATTGGCACTCACATCGAATAAAGGTTCAGCCGATTTTCAATTTGAAAATGATTTGTACAAGCGTGTGATTCAAAAAGCGCAGACGTGGGGGAACGCCGAAAATTTAATGTTCGTCGTAGGTGCAACGCATCCGGAAAAATTGGCAGATATTCGGGCATTGGCGCAAGATTATTTTTTTCTGGTGCCGGGAGTTGGTGCGCAAGGTGGTGATGCAGAAAAAATTATTCAATATGGCAACAACGCAAGTGGTGGTTTGCTCATCAATTCTTCGCGTGATATTATTTTTGCGAGTAGCGGTTTGGATTTTGCAGAAGCTGCAAGAAAGCAAGCCTGTTCTTATCAGATTCTATAAATTCAGGTGCTATTTAAGTTTTGCCACAGTTTTTGCAGGTGTTTTTGATGCCACATTCACTTCAACACCAACGGGAACATAGACAATATAAGATACATTTTCTTCAATAAAAGCATTACCGATTTTTACACCAAACTTTAATGCCGGCGCGCATACAACTATTTCTTTTACATCGTTTTCTAAGCGCAACAGGTAACGTCCCGTTTCGATACAGGCTTTCAAAACATTTTCGCTGTTATGCGGCAAATTTACTGTCAGTTGAATACGCGCTAAATCGGCATTCGTATTATTATGCACGACTTCGACGTTACCGCTCACATTAAATGTCAATATCGTTTTACCTTCCAAATTTAAAGTTTTTACAAAAACTTTTTCTGTTTGTGCTTTTGTTGTAATGGTGAACAACAACAAAAACCAAATCGCGGAAAATGTAAATATTTTTTTCATCTTATCTGATATTTATTGATTTGAAATTACGAATTAAAAACCGTAGAAAAAATAATCGTAAGTTTTTATTCGCTACTCAAAACTTATTTCGAGCTTTTCTATTTATAAAACAAAGATAACTTTAAATAAGTTCCTTTTATTCGCGCAAATGTTTTTATTGGAACAGAGAGAAAAATCCGTAACTATTTAGGTTGTCATTCCATAGTTAAACAACTGGAGTAGTTACTACCTAAAATAAAATTTCTCAAAATCCTAATTATCTTTGTGAAATTTTAAGTCGGTTAGTCGGTTAGTCGGTTTAGTCTTAATTTTGACTAACCGACTAACCGACCAACCGACTAACCGACCAACCGACTATAATTTTTATGCCAAAAAGATACATGATCACATCGGCATTGCCGTATGCTAACGGACCGTTGCATATCGGGCATCTCGCCGGTGCTTATATTTCTGCCGATATTTACGTGCGCTATTTGCGTTTGCGTGGGCGCGATGTGTTGTGGGTGTGTGGCAGTGACGAACACGGTGCGGCAATTACGATTCGTGCTATGAAAGAAGGTTTAACGCCGCGCGAAATTATTGACAAGTACGATACCATGTTTCGAAAAGTTTTTGAAGGCATGGGTATTGCGTTTGATATTTTTCACCGCACGAGCGCACCTCTGCACTACGAAACGTCGCAAGATTTTTTCCGAACGTTGTACAAAAACAATGC
>JAYTNA010000016.1:0-5158 GCA_043748865.1 Saprospiraceae bacterium | reverse complement strand
GCAAAGTATTGCACTTGCTTTTTATCCGATAAATCTGCTTGACACGTCAACACTTTAATAGTTGAAAAGCGCGATTCAAAGTTTTTTTTAAATTCTATTAAATCATTTTTATTGCGACTGCACACCGCTAAGTTGTAATCGGCTTCAGCAAAAATTTCTGCAATAGCTAAACCGATACCTTTTGTAGCACCGGAAATAATAATATTTTTTTGAAACATGGTGATTGGACAAGGGACAACAGACAACGGACGATAGACAACGTATAATCTTTTATCTGTCGTCTGTTGTTTGTCGTCCGTTATTTATTTCAATGTTTAAATTTCGGGCAAGAAACACCGCCTGAATGTACGGCACTAAGGTAAGTATTATTATCTTGATTTTTATGCTTGCCGGATTGTATTAAATAAGTTAAAGACAAACCGCCGAAAAAATAATAGTCTTTGCTCTTTGGTCTTATTTGTATACCATCGGCATAATCTGAAAAAATTTTTCTCGCGCTTATTTCACCGTTTAAAGTAAAATTATCGTTCAAATGCCAACGTACGCCGCCGCCAATTGGAATTATCAGAGCATTTTTAGGATAATCGGTAGTTGATATCGCGGCATTTGAATCTTGTGGTTGATTAAAACTAGGTTTCGGATTAAAAAAACTTGCGCCTATACCGCTGAAACCATAAAATGATAAATACATTCCTTTGTTAGTCAATTGAAATTGCGGCGATAGACCGAAAGGATGCCATTCCATAACGGCAGAGATATCGGAGATTTGACTCGTAAAATTATAGCCCCGTGAAGCATGAGAAATTGAAGTAGGATATAGTTTTTCATCGGCGTGAAAGGTTCCGGAAATTAGTTGAAAACGACCGACCCAATTTTCCGTAAAATTATATTTTGTCAATATTCCTCCACCGAATCTAATTTGAGGCAAAAAAGTTTCTAATGTGACATCAATATCGCCGTTAAAAATTGTTCCGCCTGCAAATGCGCCAACCTCTAAACGTTGTGATAAAACATTGTGAGAAATTGCCAATAACAAAATTGCGAATGAAATAAGTGGTTTCATTTATTAAAAATGTTCGAGACCTTTACCGCATGAGTAGAAGGCTAAATTTTCGTAATGTTGTTTGAAGTGCTATTGAAAAACGAGTCCGCAAAAAATACGAATCGAATAAATCAGGCAAATCAAACCAAATTATTAAAAAAAGAGTCGAAAAAATTTAAATAGAAGGTGTGCAGTAGTTAAAATAGTTTTGGAAAAAAAATAAAATTCAAAAAATGTTTTTCAAAGTTTTAAAGTACAAATAACGCACCAAAATTTGCGCATTATTTATTTCAGATTTTTCATATTAGCACTTCTTTTTTATGTGATGTCCATAAACCTGCCGGGTAAGCACCAATCATCATCAAAGCCGCAAAAGCGTTTTGAACCGTCTGCTTATCATTAGGATAAGTAATACCAAACCATTGATCATTGGAAGTCATTACCTTTAAATCCATTTTAGGTTGATGAATAACTTCGTTAGCAACTTTCGGGATATAAAATTCTGCCGTCAGATTATCAAAATTATCTTTTACAAATTCAACGAACATTTTACGCGCAATTTCAAAAACATTTGGATGGAACCCCCAAAAATTCATAGAAACTATAGTTTCAGATGGCAAAAATTTGCGGGTATTATTTTCATAAAAATAAATAGATTTATCTTCCTCACGTTCAATTTTTGTGCGTTCTACAACATTCGTTAAATGATTATTGACATCAACTTCACATACACCGCGACTGACAGTACCGTTTTCGGAGAGCGTATTTTTAAGATGATAGCCCACCATACCATAATGATGCGACGTACAATCCTGTTTTAAAAAATCTGCCATTTGTTTAAACGCAGAGTAACCATAATAATCGTCGGCATTAATGACAAGAAACGGTTCGTGAATTAATTTTTCCGCTACCAACATAGCATGACCTGTACCCCATGGTTTTTTTCTATCCGGAAAGTGTTCAATGCCTTCGATAGGAGAACTTATTTCTTGAAAAGCATATTCAACTTTAATTTTATTGTCAAACTTGCCTTCAAATTTTTCTTTGAAATCTTGTTCAATACTTTTTCTGATGACAATAATTACTTTACCGAATCCGGCACGAATAGCATCGAAAATTGAATACTCGATGATAGATTCGCCCGAAGGACCAATTGAGTCTGCTTGCTTTAGCCCACCATAACGACTGCCAATACCGGCGGCAAGAATAAGAAGAGAGGGTTTCATAAGCATTTGTTGAACTGATTAAAAGTTAAGTAAAAGGAGTTGGTATGTATCATATTTGGTTTTAAAATTGAATATCTTCGTAAAGATATGCAGTTTTGATAAACCGGCAATAAGAAAAGTTTAATTTTAATGTAATTTTTTAATTTACGTCCTGATAATAAATAATTTAATATTATTACCACAAATAAGAATATATAAACGTCGAAAATTAGTATTAATTTTGTTTCAAATTTTTTTTGTTACTCAAATATTTTAAACAAGAATTTTTATGAAAACTTTTATACCTCTTTTTGCGATTTTAGGATTATGCTTTTCAAATTGTGTAAGTTTACAGCACATCAATGCCTATTCCGAAAATTCTTTATTGGGCATTCAACATTTCAAAGAATTGGGTTATGGTTTTGAACAGGATTGTTTAGAAAAATGTCAATTAAAATCGGCACAAAAAGGAGAAATTGATAATCAACTCAATTGCAATTGTTCTAAATTTGCTCAAGCCGATAGCGTTAATCAAGCTATTTATAATATTTTGAGTGCGTATTTTTACGGGCTTGCCAAACTTTCCGATAATCATTTGGCAAACAGCAATGTTAATGATTTAGCCGAACGGGTAAAAAAAATGAATTGGCTCGATGAAAGACATACCAACGCTTGTGCGGATATTGCCAATATTTTGCTGCAAGCCACGACAAACGGTTTCAGAAGAAATAAACTGGAAACTTATATTGGAAAAGCAGATACTTCCATTCAAATTCTTTTAAAAAAATTACAATCCAATTTACAAACGCAACTTATAAAAGAATTAAACACAAAAACTTTGCGCATGACAACGTTTTATCAAGATGCCGTCCGTGATAAAAATCTAAGTGATTACCAAAAAGTGAAAATTGCGGAGGAGTATTACAAACGTTTGAATCAAACAGAAGATAAAAAAAATGATATTTTAACCTATTGTACAGGTTTGGAATCTATTGCCGACGGGCATAAAAAATTATTTGTAAGTCGTGCAAAACTTAATGCCCGTGAAGCAAAAGATTGGCTCGTGCAGTCCGCTTCAAACATTTCAATTATTTATTCCGATTTTAATAAATTGAGACAATAGATACCGAACTTACTGACAATAGACTTACTGACAATAAATAAAAGTTGTCCATTGTCAGTAAGTCAAACGTCAGTAAGTCCACTTTCCAATTAAACCATAAACTAAAATGCAAAACGTACTATCACCTTTACAAGCATCCAATCTTTCAGATGTATATGCCGACTGGGCAGCAACCATACTGAATTACCGCAGAGAAAAATTTCAGATACTTTCCGAAGAAACGCGAAAAAATTTATTCGACTCTGCCATGACGCTTTTGGATAATGCCGATGAGTGGACGGCAGAAACCGCCGCCGATATTCCGGATGAAGTGCGTAATGCTTTAGATAAAACAGTTGAAGTAACGGGAGAAATAAAAAAAACATTTCGCACTTTAACCAATATAGAGAAAGGAATTGCTGTTGTCTCGTGTGTTGTTACTTTGGGTCAAACAATTATTACAAAAAATCCTGTGGATATAAATAATGCTCTAAATAATTTGTTGGATAAATGGAATAGTTAACAAATGGTAATTAGGTATTTGTGATTGGTTAATTGGTGATAAATTTTTTCCAATACCCAATACTTTTTAAATTAAATTCATTTGTGCCTTGACTGCCGAAGTACACAACAAATAAACTTTTCGGCGGTCACTAACACGAATACGTTCTTGTTGTACGCGCTTGGCATTTGATTTTTTTATTTTTTCAAATAAATTAATGTAATAAATGTAGGCAAGATAAACGCCAAAACGTGCAGACTTCGGCAACTGCAAAATGCCGGCATAACCTTTATCGAAATCGGCTTTAATATCGGCTTCAATCATTTGCTTTTGCGCATCATCGAAATTACAAAAATCAATACCCGGAAAATAAACACGCCCGCGCTCATTGTAATCACTTTTCATGTCGCGCAAAAAATTTATTTTCTGAAAAGCCGAACCTAAAGCACATGCACCACCTTTTAGTTTTTGATATTCCGTTTCGTCACCGTCAGTGAAAACGCGCAAACACATCAGTCCTACCACTTCTGCCGAACCATAAATATATTGCTTATAAAGATTATCGTGATAATTTGTAAAATGTAAATCCATTTCCATGGAATCCAAAAAAGCATCAATCAAATCGCGCTCGATATTATAGCCGTGAACAACTTCTTGAAACGATTGCAGAATCGGATTGAGTGAAATGCGCTCTTCAAGTGCTAGGTGAGTATCTACACGAAATCTTTTAAGTAAAGTATCTTTATCAAAATTATGAAAAGTATCCACAATCTCATCTGCGAAACGCACAAATCCGTATATCGAGTAAATCGGCGCACGCAGCGATTTATCAAATACTTTTATCCCCATTGAAAACGATGTTGAGTAACGTTTTGTCACAAGTTCCGAACATTTTTGACAAACAGAACTGAATAATGCTTGTTGATTCATAATAATGTAGTTGTTAGTTGTTAGCTGTTAATTATTAGTTCGTAATTTGCAATTAACAACTAAAAAGTATATCCTTTGCTACTACTTGCCCGGAAATTATTGACGGCGGCACTCCGGGTCCCGGCGTCGTTAATTGACCGGCAAACCATAAATTTTTTATGATTTTATGTTTGAGTTTAGGTTTTAAAAATGCTGTTTGCATTAAAGTATTCGCCAACCCATACGCATTGCCTTTATAGGCGTGATAATCTTTTACGAAATCGGCGTAAGCATAAGCTCGTTTATAAATTACGAAGTCTCTGATGTTTTGGTTTGTATGTTTTTCCAATCGTGTCATCATAACATCGTAATAATAGTCATAATCATTTTCCGTTAAC
>JAYTNA010000015.1:0-4722 GCA_043748865.1 Saprospiraceae bacterium | reverse complement strand
CCGATTGGCAAAATGTTATTTTTCAGAAAGCGCCCATTCAAAACGTGAATTTATCTGCCTCAGGTGCGACCGATAAAATGAGCTACTATATCAGCGGTGATTATTTTTATCAAGGCGGTATCGTAGTCGGCGGTGATTATCAACGGCTTTCTCTGCGTTTAAATAATGAATATAAACTTACAGATGCGGTTAAATTGGGTAATAGCTTAGTGTTTTCAAACACAAGCGGTATCAATGCCGCCGATGTTATTTACAATGCTTATTATGCCGACCCGACTGTTGCAGCGCGAGATTCAAATAATACTTACGGCAACACCGGCAATAAATCGAGCGTAGCCAACCCTGCCGCTCAAATTGATTACAACAAAAATGCGCAATCAGGTTATCGTGCATTAGGTAATTTTTATGTGTCTATTGATTTCTTGAAACATTTCACGTTTAAAACAAGTGTAGGTTTAGATTTGGCTTATAATCAAGGCAAATCTTTTACGCCGGTTTTTCATGTATCGGCACAGCAGTACAACGATATTAACCAATTGAACATAGATCAAAGCAAATCCATCAATACTTTATGGGAAAATACTTTAAGCTATGACAATACTTTCGGTAAACACAGGATAAATGCACTTGCGGGTTACACTTCTCAAACTACAAATACAGAAAGATATGGCGGTTCAAGAAAAAGTTTACCGGGCGAAACGCCGGACTTTTGGTATTTAGATCCGGGCGATCCAAATTCACAAACGAATTTTAATTCAGCAGACCCTTCGAGTATTTTATCTTATTTAGGTCGTGTCAATTATACTTTTAACAATAAATATCTTTTCACGGCTTCAGTCCGTCGTGACGGTTCTTCAAAATTCGGTGTCAATAATCGCTATGGTAATTTTCCCTCATTTGCATTGGGGTGGCGCGTTAAAGAAGAAGATTTTTTGAAAAATGTAAATTGGATAGATAATTTAAAACTTCGCGCAAGTTATGGTGTTATCGGTAATGAAAAAATTGGCACGAATAAAGGCCGCCCGTTAATTGATAATAATTTAAATCCTGTTTTCGGTAATCCTTCCGTAATAAATATCGGTGCAACAGCAACAACTTTACCGAATCCGGATATAAAATGGGAATCAACGGCGCAAACAGACTTAGGTTTAGAAATGGCATTTTTTAGAAACAGATTGACGGCAGAAATTGATTATTATCAAAGAACAACTGACGGCATTTTAATTGCAGTGCCTATTCCGTTGTACGTAGGTACTGCAACTTTTCCGACAGTTAATGCTGCAAAAGTTGAAAATAAAGGAATTGATTTAACGCTTGGTTGGCGCGATAAAATCGGAGATTTTGGATACAATATCGGAATTATCGGCTCAACAGTAAATAATAAAGTATTGGCATTGGGTCAAGGCAATACTGAACTTTTGTTTTTAGGTAACATTTTTACCCTTACTCGCACAAGTATTGGCAGTTCAATTGGCGAATTTTTTGGTTATAAAACTTTGGGCGTTTTTCAAAATGCCGGCGACACTAAAAATTATCCGATTGTGAAAGGCGAAGTGCCGGGCGATTTACGATTTCAAGATACTAATGGCGACGGCGTAATAGATGCAAAAGATCGTGTAAATTTAGGAAGCCCTATTCCGAATTTAATTTACAGTTTTAATTTGGGTATGAACTATAAAGGTTTTGATGCAACAGTATTTTTTTCGGGTGTGAGCGGCAATAAAATTCTGAATTACAAAAAAATGTTGCGCTTCAATACACCTAATTTTGAATCTGCTACTTTAAATCGTTGGACAGGAGAAGGCACATCAACTTCTGAACCACGCGTAACAAACGGTGGAGTAGATTACTCTATGTCGGATAGATTTCTTTCCGATGGTTCATTTTTATCATTACGCAACGTTCAATTGGGTTATACCTTAACAGGTTTAGGCAAAGCAACCGGTATTAGTTCAGTGCGAGTTTATGTTGCCGGAACAAACTTAGCAATGTGGTCCAATTATACAGGTTTTACGCCGCAGGTAACTAATTCGGGCGATGCGAACAATCCGCTTTCTACGGGCATTGATGGTGGAGTTTATCCTGTGGCGAAAACTTATACCGTAGGTTTGAATGTGGTGTTTTAGTTGAAAATTGACAACAGACTACAGACTACAGACAACAGATAGTTAACCGTTACTTGAAGAAAACAAAATAAAACTTTAGAATAAAAAAACTCGTAAATCAAAATAATAAAGTAATATTATCATGAAAAATATAAATTTTATTAAAAATAGTAGCGGACAAAAAATAAAAAGACTTACTGCTTTTGGCGTGTTGTCTGTTGTCTGTTGTCTGTTGTCTATTGTCAGTTTCCCTTCTTGCACGAAAGATTTCCTTGAAATCAAACCGCAAGGGCAATTGACTTTGGATAATTTCTTTCAGAACGAAGCACAAGCCATACAAGCAACTAATGCTGTTTACGCCAGTTTGCGTACCTGGGAAATTCACGTATTCGCCTATCTCGGTATGACAGATATTCCGAGTGACGATGCAGATAAAGGCAGTACACCAACCGATGCGAATTTTCTTTTGGATATGGACAACTTAACGCTTGATGCCACTAATATAGCACCATTGACAGTGTATCAAGGTTATTACAGAGCCATTTTCCGTACAAATGTTGCGATTGCGGGTATTCCGACCGTTCCGACAATGAATGAAACTTTACGTGCGCGGTTGATTGCGGAATGTAAAGTAATGCGCGCTTATTATTATTTCAACTTAGTTCGTTGGTTTGGCGATTTGCCGATTATTACAAAATCATTGGCTCCTAATGAATATTCGCAGCCGCGTGCGCCGAAAGCAGATGTTTATAAACTGATTGTACAAGATTTAAAAGATGCAATTTCGGCATTGCCCGAAAAAAACGGCTACGGTGCGGCAGATGTGGGGCGCGTAACGAAAGGAACTGCAAGCGGATTATTAGCAAAAGTATATTTGACGCAGGGTGATTTTGCGAATGCGGAAACTTACGCCAATCAAGTGATCAATTCCAACCAATATGCTTTATATCCCGAGTACGATAAAATTTTTACACTTGACGGCGAAAATAGTTCTGAATCTGTTTTTGAAGTACAATGTATCGCCACTACAACCGGCGACGGCGGTTCACAATACAATGAAGTTCAAGGTGTGCGTGGCGTTCCGAATTTAGGTTGGGGTTTCAATCGTCCAAGCGATTCTTTTATCGCAGAGTTTGAACCCGGTGACCCACGTCGTACAGCAACCATTTTATATGAGGGCGATATTTTACCCGACGGTTCAGCTATTATACAACACAACGCAGAAGTTTTTGGTGCGCGTTATAATAAAAAAGCATGGGTGCCGCAACATCCGGGCGGTAACGGCGACGGTCCGGGAAATATTCGTTTGCTACGTTATGCCGATGTTGTTTTGATGGCGGCAGAAGCACAAAATGAAAACGGCAAAACGGCAGAAGCATTGAAAAACTTAAATGCGGTGCGTAAACGTGCGCGCGGTTCATTGCCTGAAACAGTTTTGCCGGCAATTACGGAAACGGATAAAACTAAATTGCGCAATCTAATATGGCACGAACGTCGTTCCGAATTAGGTATGGAGCAACAACGCTGGTTTGATTTAGCACGAACCGGTCGGTTAGCCGATGCGTTGAAAAAAAATGGTAAACCTTTTGTAGTCGGCAAACACGAATTGTTTCCAATTCCGCAACAAGAAATTGATTTAAGTGCCGGTGCCTTGACACAAAATTCGGGATGGTAATTTTGATTAAGTATTAAGACTTAAAATACTATAAGATAAAAAAACTCGAATTGAAATTTATTTTTCAATTCGAGTTTTTTTTATCTTACAATATTTTTTTTGAAAGCAAAACACTTTTTCAAACTGACTACTAAAATTTTTTAATTTTTAATTTTTAAATACTCGGACAATATCCGTCATCATTATTCCTTTTTATGTAATTTTGCACTTGAAAATATTTGCGATGAGGAATAATGGATTAAACTCGTAATTCTTAATATTCGCAATTTGTAATTTAAAATTAAATACCATGAGTACAAAAATCAAAATTCAACCGACAAAAAGATCGCGTTTAGGCAAAGTGGATTTCAATAGTATTCCATTCGGTAAAGAAACGAGTGACCATATGTTTGTGGCAGATTACAAAAACGGAAAATGGCGCAATCCACGTATCGTACCATTTGGAAAATTTTCTATAAACCCGACAAATTTAACACTGCATTATGGTCAAGCTTTTTTTGAAGGCATGAAAGCTATGCGTATGATGGATGGCACGCCATCACTTTTTAGAACAGATATGAGTTTAGCGCGTTTAAACCGCTCGGCTGAACGGATGTGTATGCCGCAGGTGCCGGAAGAGTTATTCCAATCTGCGTTGCATCAACTGATTGAAATTGATCACGAATGGCTGCCGAATTTACCTAATAGTTCACTTTATATTCGTCCGGTAATGTTTGCGACAGAAGAGGCGTACAGTGTACGTCCCTCAAAAACCTATCGTTTTATCATTTTTACGGGACCGGTAGGACCCTACTATTCAAAAGCGGTGAAATTATTGGCAGATGAAACTTTTATTCGTGCAGCGAAAGGCGGAACGGGTGAAGCTAAATGTGCGGGCAATTATGCCGGGTCTTTATATCCCGCGATGTTAGCGAATCAAAAAGGCTACGATCAGATTTTATG
>JAYTNA010000014.1:0-5632 GCA_043748865.1 Saprospiraceae bacterium | reverse complement strand
GTAAGATTATGTGCCGGTATTTTTTCGGGTAAATTAAAGGGTGTTTCTTTTTCGGCAGCGATTGAATAAGGCTGTGTTATGCGGATAGATTTTTTATCGGTTTCCAGTGGATTTTTAAAAATTTCAAATAATTTTTTTGCTTGTTCGGAACTGTCACACACGACCATAGCACCGATAGTTGCATCATCGAAACGAATCCGACTCATTTTTAAATCGTGAAGAATATAATCAAGCATCGGCGCGACAAACTTTTTGTGCGCGTAAATAATTTTTTTATCGGCATCGCCTTTTAAAATTTCAATTTCTTTGAGGGCTTCCTGCAATTGAATTTTATAACTTGTTTCAATGTCTTCACGAATCAATTTCAAAGTATAACCATCGGCAATAGAAGCATTGTAATAATAGGTGTGAATATAATCCCCGAAAGTATCACTCGATTTTCTGTCTTTTTTGATGAGCGGCGTACCGGTGAGTCCGATAAGAATGGCGTTTCTATCCGAGTTAAAAAGATTTGCCAGAAAACTTCCGTCGGGATTGTAACTGCGATGTACTTCATCCAAAAAATAAATGCGTTGAATTTTCAGGTCGTAGTCATTCGATTTTATTGCTTCCGAATCATCTTTAAATTTTTGAATATTGACGACCGTGATTTCCTGCTCACCGGATAGATTATGCGTAGCTTGCTTTGAACGAAATTTTTCGAGCAGTTCTTGTTTAGAATCAATTGTTTGAACTTTCAAACCGCGACTCGTAAATTCTTTTTTCGCCTGAATCATTAAATCAATACGATCAACGATAAAATAAAATTGAGGTACCACGCCGCGTTTTTGAAAATAATCTGTCAGGTATCGCACATTAAAAAAAGCAAGTGCCGTTTTTCCGCTGCCTTGTGTGTGCCAAATAATACCTTTCTTAATACCTTTTTCGAGTGTAGCTTCAATCGCTTTGGTAGCAAACAATTGCGGATAGCGCATGATGTGCTTTTCTAAGCCGGTTTCTGTACGCACATAAGCTAATCCGTATTTAAAAATCATCGCCAATCGGTCTTTAGAAAAAAGAGCAGTGAGTATTCGATTGGTAGGTGAATTCGGGTTTTTATTCTCAATAAATTCAGGCGTATGTTTAAGGGTAACAAGATTATTATCTAACAGAACAGTATTTTCAATTTTATCATCTTCCGGTTTTACCCGGTTTTTTAAATCAAAATTCGTTTCTTCTCTGAAATAATTAAATTTAGCATTGTCGTAAGCTGTTGACGCATAAAACGCACCTTGAATAGGTCCAATGATTGCCGCATCGTATTCCATATTGTTAGAAAACACCAACAACTGCGAAATATTAATAAACTTTCTGAATTTTTTATTTTTGAAACGACTATTCATTCTATCGCGTTCCGCCAAAACACCGTCCTTGTTGTTCGGTTTTTTTACTTCGATGAACGCCAAAGGCATTCCGTTTATCAAAAGTGTTATGTCCGGTCGAAATTCATCGTCACCGTTTTTATAAGTGAGTTCAGTGACAACATGAAAAGAATTATGCTTAAAATTTTCAAAATCGATAAGTCTGACACCCGAATTTGAGATAAGCATATTGTAAAATGCCTGCCCTAAATCTTCGTAATCTAAAACCAATGATATTTTTTCAAAAAAATTTTTCACCTCGCTTACATCTAATGCCGGATTGATGCGCCCGATACTTTCAAAAAAAATATCGGTGAAGATGTTTGTGGTTTTATCCCACCACGCTTTTTTCAAAGAAAGGTAAGTATAACCTAACCTGCACAAATGCAAAATAGCCGGAATTTTTACGCGGGAGTCTTCGTTAAATGCCATTAAATTATTGAAATACGGGTATCAAATTTTTTGCGCCGAATAATTTTTATAAGATATTTATTGAAGTTCAAAAGTAATAAATTTAATTTAATTATTTTTTATGTATGATTTTTTTTTAAGAACGAAAAAAAATTTAAGAACGAAAAAACAAGAGTCATGTCTCTTTATTTAATTTTTTGCCGTCTTTCCATAAGTTCTTTCCACGTCGTTAAAACGATACCTTCTTTTTTTATAAAATCTTTTAATTTCGGGTCCATCATGGCTAAGAAATCGCCTTTGCGCGTGGCACTGTCTTTTGAAATATAGTGATAAATATTGCTCAAAACGGTGCAATGAGCAATAACCATCGTCACGCCGGGTTTTAAAGATTTCAGCATCTCCATGTATTGTTTTGTTCTGAAAGATTGTAAATCCTTATCCTTAATATTTTTATTTTTAGGCGTTTCCCAACCGTAACTGTCCGGATATAAATCATCGAGTACAGGTAAACCGGCTTGCCACAATTTTTGTCCGACAGCTTGAAATTGTTTTATCTCTTCGGGTTTAGATTTTCTCAATTGACCGATTAAAGTACAATGTCCGCCGGGAAACATCACCGGAATTTTATTTTCCATACCCACTTTCAGATAACGTTCCAAGAAAGCCGGTGTAGCAAACAAAGTTCCCATGTGCGAATCCAAATGTGTCGGCTCAACACCGAATTGACGAAATCTTGCTACTTGTGCGCGCATTTCGGTTTCTACTTCATCGGCGGTGGCGTGTTTCACAACTTCTTCGACACTGTGGTGAAATGCGCCTTCGTTATCAACGAGTCCTTTTACTTTTTCATTTCCCGACAACGGTTGCCAACGATAATTTTCCCATTCGGAAGTTAAAGTCAGATGAATACCCGCATCAACATTCGGGTGCGCTTTTAAATAGTGCATAAAACCCGACACCCAACCGCAAGGCATCATCACACTGACGGAATTAGTGATACCGTGTTCGAGCGTTTGTATCGCACCTTCATTCGAGTCATAAGACATACCGACATCATCAACGTGTAATATCACAACTTTCGCTCCTTTGGGATAGCCCAATTTTTCCGCGTAAGTTTCAGTTTGACTGTTTGCTGAAGTTGAAACAATTAAAAATAAATAGAGTAATAAGTGGCGTATCATTCGTTTTGATTTTTTAAATGAAGATCTGATGTTACGCAAGCGGCAGAGCCGCAAAATATTTGTAGAATTAACAAATTAATATTTCGCAAGGTGCAGCGCACCGAAATATAGTTTGTTTAATATTCCGGTGTTACGCATCTTTTGCGTAACATCAGTGAAGATTTCTAAATGTAAAGTTAAATAATAAATTTTTCAAAACTCCAAAGTTATTCACGATTTTAAAAATTATTACTTCACATTCTATTCTTCATAGTTCTCCCTCTAACTTTGCACCAACATAATTGAAAGTTGAAAATTAAAATCAACAACTTTCAATTTTCAATTTTCAACTTTCAATTAAAAGAAAATGGCGCACAAAGAAACCACAGTTAACTACGACACCGCAAAAAACTTGGGTTTACTTCCCTCCGAATTTGATTTAATTTGCGGACATCTCAGCAGAACGCCGAATTTTACGGAACTTAGTATTTTTTCCGTGATGTGGTCGGAGCATTGCAGTTATAAAAACTCAATTACTTATCTCAAAAAATTGCCGCGTTCGGGCGGTCGTTTGCTCGTGGATGCCGGAGAAGAAAACGCAGGTCTTGTTGATATCGGTGACGGTTTGGGTTGCGTTTTTAAAATAGAAAGTCATAATCACCCGTCGGCGATTGAACCATTTCAAGGTGCGGCAACGGGTGTGGGCGGAATTCACCGCGATATTTTTACGATGGGTGCGCGACCGATTGCAGCGATGAACTCGTTGCGTTTCGGCGATCCGACTTTGCCACATACAAAACGTTTGATAAAAGGTGTGACGGAAGGTATCGGGCATTACGGCAATTGTTTCGGCGTGCCGACTGTCGGCGGTGAAGTTTATTTCAATGAATGTTACAATCAAAATATCCTCGTCAATGCGTTTTCTGCCGGCATTGTAAAAGTCGGTGAAACAGTTTCGGCAACAGCCGAAGGTGTCGGCAATCCGGTTTTTATTGTCGGTTCGGCAACGGGAAAAGACGGTATTCACGGCGCAACATTTGCTTCCGCCGATTTAGATGAAAACTCTGCGGAAGATTTGCCGTCGGTGCAAGTCGGCGATCCATTTCAAGAAAAATTATTATTGGAAGCGACGCTCGAAGCGATTCAAACGGGTGCGATTGTCGGTATGCAAGATATGGGTGCGGCAGGTATTTGTTGTTCAACGTCGGAAATGTCGGCAAAAGGAAATGTCGGTATGCGCATTGATTTAACCAAAGCACCGCAACGTCAAGCCGGCATGAAAGGTTGGGAAATTTTATTATCCGAAAGTCAGGAGCGCATGTTGATTGTCGCACACAAAGGACAAGAACAAAAAATTTTGGATGTTTTTGAAAAATGGGATTTGCCTTGTGCACAAATCGGCGAAGTGACAGACACAAAAATGTTGGAATTTTTTCACCACGGCGAACGCATTGCTCACGTGCCGGCTGAACCGCTCGTACTCGGAGGCGGCGCACCGGTTTATCAACGCGAATACACGGAGCCGAAATATTTTGAAAAAATAAAACGCTTCACCACCAAACGCCACGATAATTATCGCCAACCGAAAAGTTATTTGGCGGCCGCACAAAGTTTATGGAAATCGCCGAACATCGCTTCAAAAAAATGGATTTATGAACAATATGATTCAACGGTACGCACGGGTACGATGCAATCACACGAATTTAGCGATGCTGCCATCGTGCGCGTAAAAGGAACGAAAAAAGCATTAGCAATGACGACGGATTGTAATTCCGCTTTCGTTCACGCCGACCCGTACAAAGGTGCAATGATTGCGGTGTGTGAAGCGGCGCGTAATATCGTTTGCGCCGGCGGAGAACCTGTGGCGATTACGAACTGTTTAAATTTTGGTAACCCTTATAATCCGGAAGTATATTATCAATTTGTTCACGCTTTGCAAGGTATGGGCGATGCTTGCAGACGTTTAAATACGCCGGTAACAGGCGGCAACGTTTCGTTTTATAATCAAACTGTTTTAGACGGCGTGACCGAACCGGTTTTTCCGACACCGACTATAGGTATGCTCGGTATTTTAGACGATGCGGACAACCGTATGACTTTAGATTTTAAAAACGAAGGCGATTTAATTTATCACATCGGTAAAGAAGTAGATGAACTTTATTGTTCGGAATACCTGCGTTATGTGCGGCGCGTCAAATACTCTCGCGCACCTTATTTTGAATTGGAAGAAGAAGTAGCATTGCAAGGAGTTATTAAAAAACTCATCATTCAAAAATTAATCGTCTCTTGTCATGACATCAGCGACGGCGGTTTGATTTGTAATTTATTAGAGTCTGCGATGCCGTATAAAAAAGGTTTTTCTATCGAATCAAATGATTTAATCAGTAAAGATGCTTTTCTTTTCGGCGAAGCACAAAGTCGTGTTGTCGTTTCGGTAAGTAAAGGTAATAAAGTCGCCTTTGAAACTTTTATTGAAAACACACCGGTAGATTGCGTTTGCATCGGTCAAGTTACAGACGGAAGTGTTTTAGTAGATGAAGAAGATTGGGGCGTTATTGCGAGTTGGGATAAAGTTTATAATACAGAGTTGGAGAAATTGATGAAGAACGTTTGATTGGACTTACTGACGATTGACTTACTGACGATTGACTTACTGACGAT
>JAYTNA010000013.1:0-1924 GCA_043748865.1 Saprospiraceae bacterium | reverse complement strand
ATTTTTTTTGAATTGCCCTGCATACGCCGTCGTATCAAATATGCCGAATTGACGCAAAAACTTAGCGAGTTTCAAATCGGTAAATACTTGCGAGAAATAACAATCGTAATCATCGCACAAATGCTGCGATATTTGATACATCTGCGAAGTTTGATTCGTAGAACCGATAATAAAAAGTATTTTTTTCTTCATGGTATTTAGCTATCAGCTATCAGCTGTCAGCTATCAGCAAAAAACTGATGGCTGACAGCTGATAGCTATATAAATTAATAATCCAATTTTATCCGAAAGCGAATACCGCCCTTCGTCACATTCGGGTTGTCGAGATACGATAAACGCCACATATAATCTATGCGAATAAATTTAAAAATATTAGCTATACCGACACTCGCTTCCATATAGGGACGCGAACCAAGTTCAAATGTCAAAGGATTTCCGGTGGTAGCATCGGTCGGAAATTTGAATAAACCATTTTCACCTGTCGGTCTGTTTTGCGCATCAAGACCACCCCAAAGTGCTTTGAAAGTAAACACTTCGCGCAATTTTAATTTTCTGATAAGCGGAATACGATTAAAAATAAAGCCGCTCATGTTGTAATAGATATTGATGGAGGCGTATTTATCGCTCACAAATTCCAAATAATTCATTAAATTAAAAGATTCGTATTGATAGCCGAAAGTTTGATTGGCTTTATGTATCGTTAAGTATGGAAACGGTACTTGCCCGAAAGTGCGTCCGGCTTCAAACGTCACATCGGCATAACCAATCGGTGATAAATAAAAAACTTTTTCTGCCGAAAAGTTCAAGTTACCGTAATTATACTGTCCGTTTAAAATATCTTTAAAGCCTTGTGCATAACTCAAACTGAAAATCGGATACTTCGTTAAAATTGGTATCCGAAAGCCGGCACCTTGATAAAATTTATCGTGCGGAGCATAGCGAAGTGTCAAAGCTGCTTCCGAAGTTTGTGTAAAGTTTTGCGTTTTCATTTCACCTGCATTGAGATAGTTAAAGCGCAAATTGCCCGCCGGTGTGAGCGTTGTATTTTTCAAATTCACAGTATAAGAAAAGCCATTTCTTTTTTCGTTGATATACTCGCCGCCGATACTTTCCGTATAAATCATCTTATCGTTGACACCGCGTTTGAACGATAAAAATAAATTATCTTCGTTGACAAATTGTAAATTCTGTCCGGGTATTTTTATTTCATTGCTGTAAAAAGCGCGAAACTCATTCAAAGGATATTTCAGCACTTGACTGTTGGCAAAATTATAGCGCACATTAAAAGCTTCTTTCCAATGTTGATCTTTAAAACCATAAGCAGTATAACCTTCAATGTTCCATTTATTACTGAATTTCGGATTTGTTCTGCCGCCGAGACGTAAGCGCAAACCTTCTATATAGTTGAAACTATAAGCCGCATTCATAGGGCCTAAATCAAACCCGCCGAAAGAAGCATAACCTTCAACCGCCAATCTTGCAAAGGTAACGAATGTTTTAAATCTGCGATTATTATTCAAACTATCCATCGTTTTGTAAACGCCTTTCTCTACCGTTCTCAGTGTATCGTGTCTGTTGACAGCCCAAAACGAATCGTTTTTTTGATAAAGATTTTCAGAGTAAGTAACGCGATCTGCAGTCGTGAAAACGGCATCAGGTATAGGTTTATTAATTACATAGTTATTGTACGATGTCGTTTTTTTTCCCATAACGGTGCGCACACTGTCGCGATTTCCGATACCGTAATCCATTACCAATTCATCTTTAGAAAGCATTAAACCTTTCGGAAAGCCCGGTGTTTCTACAAAATCATATTCTTGAGAAATCGTGAGTTGACTCACCCAATTCAAATTTATATCGCCCGGTACACCAATTTCTATTTTCCTCACAGCATAACTCGAATCTTTTGCCGACACATATAAAC
>JAYTNA010000012.1:0-12004 GCA_043748865.1 Saprospiraceae bacterium | reverse complement strand
CATCTAAACCTTCACCTGTAACTGCCGATACTAATAGCGTTTTATAACCAATGGGCACATAAATATTTTTCAGATAATCATATTCTGCCAGTGCAACTTTATCATAAATATCTTTTTTATTGAAAACAATAACCGTAGGAATGTCGTGGGGTTCTGTCATCAATAAAAAACGATCAATAAAACCGACTTTTACTGTCGGCTCAACAATCGTAGAAAACAAAACGGTTTGATCCACATTTGCCGCCAATAAATGAATTTCGTGCAATTTGCGGGGCGATTGACGTGCCACATAGTTTCTTCGGTCGTGAATTTTATGAATGATGCCCGAGCTTTCTACACCATGTCCATCCGTTTCTAAATCAAAAGATACCACATCACCGACCGCTACCGGATTGGTTAAATTTTTTTCTTTTAAACGAAATTTTCCTTTAATTCTGCACCGCACGACGGCGTTTGTGTCTTTGCGTCGCACATTGTACCAACTTCCCGTTGATTTGATGACAATACCTTCTAACATTTTACAATTTTGGATTTTGGATTTTGGAGTCTAACCAACCTAAAATATAACTCAATACTTCTTGTTTTTCGGGTTCATTATGAATTTCGTGGTATAGACCTTGAAACTTTTTAAACGTCACATCTCCCGTCAAACGTTTTGCAAACGCTTCCGATGCGGGAAAAGAAGTGAGTTTATCATCTGTGCCGTGCAAAATAAGCGTAGTCATCGGCATTTTTCCTGAAAAATTATTTAAAAATGCACCGCGTTCAAGAATACCAATGCCGGCTTCGGCAGTGATTTTATTATGTATTAAAGGGTCGGCAATATATTTTGCCACTACTTCCGGATCGCGTGAAATGAGATTAGGAACAACGCCACCGGTTTGTGTAAATGTCGGAGCCAATTTTCGAAACAACTTACCGGCAAATAAAGTTACCGGGTTAGGTTTAAATGCCAATTCAATTAAAGGTCCGGATGCAATTACACCGGACAATTTCGAATTTCTTTCAATCTCATAACTCAAGACTATCGCACCACCCATTGAATGTCCGTATAAAAAAACGGGTAAATTCGAGTGATTTTTCTTCACATCGGCGATAAAAATATCTAAATCGTCGAGAAAAGTATTATAACTCGGCGTATGTCCGCGTTTACCTTCACTTTGTCCGAATCCGCGAAAATCCATACCTTCCACCCCATAACCGTTGCGGTTAAAAAAATTAGCGACGTGTTCATATCTGCCGATATGCTCACCAAAACCATGAACGAGCGCAATGACTGCTTTAGGTTTCAGTAAATTCCAAGATTGTGTATATAACTTTATGCCGTCTTTGGCAACGAGAAATGTTTTTATGGCAGGCACGAGAAAAGAATTAAGAATTAAAAAACTATGTGGGCTATGTAAATTTAATGCCTGTATAGTTTAGAATTAAGAATTTTATTGATTGATGCAAATTTATAAAATTATTACGAGTATTCGAAAAAAAATTAAATTATTAGAGATTCATCAGCCATCATGTATTGTTCATCATTTATCTTTGGTTCATGTTAAAAAAACCGAGAATAATAGAGGTTTGTTTTATAGAAGCTATCATTTACATTTTGTTGTGGCTTTGGAATGATTTAACGGCGACAATTCTCAGTTTGTCATTCGCCGGCATTGCATTTTTTGTTTTAATGGTATCGTTGATTGCAGAATGGTTGGATAAATCGAAAGTATCGGCTTGGTATTATTATTTTATGATCGCTTCATTTGCTGTACCGCTAATTATCGGTGCATTTTTTACTGTGCTTAAAACAGGGCATTTTGATTGGATGAAGTTTTAGTGTCGTTAATTGTTAATGCGTTAACCATTATTCGCTATTCGTTGATGCAATCAAGCTTTCAAATTAGTTAGTTTTAATACCCGCGTCAAAGCCTCAAGTATTTGAAACCTCGACGCAGGTAATAATACTAAACTAAATGAATTATGACTGCCTACTAACTATTAGTAATCACTTTACATTAAAGCACACCATTTCAGTCGCCCAACTCAAACAAACTTCGCCCTTATCGGATACTTCGTAAGTTAATTTTTCCGTCATGGCTTTTGCTTTTTTCACCGGAACGGAAAAACTCATAACGTCATCCGCTTTTTTATAGCTGTAAGCACCCCAAGCGATGGTTTTATTTAAAATAATTGTCCATTCTTTTTCATTCGGCGTAACGAAAAAAGCGTATTTGCCTTTCGGTAAAACTTTGCCGTTGATAGTCAAATCAGATGAAACTTCAAAAGAAGTTGTTTCATTCGCGCCGGCGCGCCAAACTTGCCCGTAAGGAACGAGTCCGCCCCAAATTTTACGACCTTTCACCGAAGGCGAACTGTAATTAATAGTAACGATAGTTGTACCGACAGTAGCCGTTGCTTTTGCCGGCGGACTTGGTAGCGTTTTATCTTGTGCTGTAAGTTGTGCGCTTGAAATAATCAGCGCGAACAAAAAAATGAAATACTTCATGCTTTTAATGATTTGTTTTTAAAAAATAAAAATTATACGTGTAAAAGTAACAAAAACTCCTTGAAAGTGTTTCAAAATAATTTTTTTAGAGCAAAATTTCTATTTCTTCATAGTCATTCATCATCAATTTGGTTAGTCCAATATTAAAAAAAACATCAACCGGAATTCATAATTTGTTATTACCTTTTTGATTGTATTTTTAAAACAAAACCTTGTTTCGCAATTAAATTTATAAAAACCGGCTATAACTTTGTATTTAATTATTAGTTGTTACTTAAAACTTACAATTTTTTCTCCTCCCAAAATATTCAAACTACGAATACGGGTCTTTTAAACAAGGCTTAATAATTTCTTACTATGAACTTTCATTACGTAAAAAAGCGTACGTTATTCGCTATTTTCTTTTCATTGTTTTTTTTCTCCGGTTTAAATTTATTTGCGCAAACGACGCAATATATCGGATCTGCTAACGGCGATTGGTTTACTGCCGCTAATTGGAACAACGGTTTACCGGCAGCCGGTAATGATGCCAACATTTCAGGCGGCGCATCGGTTAATATTTCTCAACCGCTCATTGTCAATTTCGGCATTTCAAATTTTGGTACGATAAATAACAGTGCCGCGCTTGAAATAGCAAAAAATTTGGTGAGTGGCGGTGTTTTGAATAATACGTCAACCGGTACAATTACTATTGATGCAAGTATTCAACTCATCGCTTCCGGTGGATTTACTAATGCCGGCATCATCACAAACAAAGGCAACGTCAATATTAATACGGCAGCTTTTACGAACAGTGTCGGTGCTACGATAAACAACCAAGGTACTTGGCAACAATTGGCTCCACTCTCGAACAACGGAACAGTGAATGAAATAGCCGGTCTATTTACTTCCCCCCAACTATTTACTAACAATGCGGTCGTAAATATTTCTGCCGGTGCTAATTGGACGGTTGATTTCGGCGGCAGTTATATAAACGCCGTCGGCAGTTCGTTAAGCAATGCCGGAAATTTTACGAACTTGGCGAATTTTACAAACAGCACGACTGTAACCAATACAGGAGTATTTACTAATAATTCAATTCAAAATTGTAACGGTATTTTTAATAATGAATCCGGTGGAACAATTTTAAATGCAAGCACTTTTAATATTGCCGGCAAACTAAATAATAAATCCGGTGCGACGGTTCAAAATGCGAATTTTATTTGTGTTTTGGCAAACGGTTCAGTTTCTAACTTAGCCGGAGCAACTTTCAATAATAATAATAAAATTACGGTTAAAACATCCGGCACTTTTACGAATGATGTTAATAGCATTCTGAATTTAGGTACGGGTTCTGTTTTAATAGATTCTGGTGCTGTACAAAACTTAGCCGGTGCGAAAATGATTGGCTCGGGTTCTATTAATAATGCCGCAGCTTTTGATAATTTCGGAACGATTCAAGCAGATAACGGTTCAACGATTACTAATTCCGGTACTTTAAATAATCACGGAAATATTTTTACCATTAGTATTGTCAATAATAGTGGTAATATTACAAATGATAGCCTGATTAAAATAAACAGTGGTGCAGTTTTTAGTAATACAGGTATAATACTGAATAAATTGACTGGTACTTTTGAAAATAATTTTGAGTTTTATAATAAAATCGGTGCAACTTTTACCAATAACGGTACATTCAGAAATAATATCAGAACGTTTAATGGCGGTTCATATATCAATAACGGGTATCTTTTACTGGCGGGTGATTTTTTCAATCAAACCGGCGGAAAATTAATTAATACGGAGGTAATTGAAATTAACGCGGGTTCGATTGTCAATGTCGGAATGATTACTAATTCAAAAATAATTTACAATGATGCTTGCTCTGTCATTTCAAATAATACGGGTGGCAGTATCGCTAACTCCGGCGTTATACAAACAAGAGGTGTCGTGTTTCAACGCAGTACATTTACAGGAAATGCCATCGTGAATTTATCCGGTTGGATTCAAACGGCTGCAACTTCCGATGCAAAAATTTGCGTGGATACAATTAGAACAGGAACAACACCGCAAGGTGAAGCAAAGGTTTATCCGCAAAATGTTTTATTGCGCGTGGGTTTAGATTCTTGTAATAATTTTCAATATTCTGTTGACGGTTCAACACGTCGCGTTTACCATTGTTCAGATGCCGGTAAAGTTTTGGATGCGAAATTTGTTTTGTTGCTACGCACCGGTGATTCTTTAACTTGTAATACAAAAGTTTCCGTGTTTGACGGTATTGCACCGATAATTACGGCTTGTCCCGATAATATTTCAGTGTCTTCAATCAACGGGAAAGATGCTGTTGCAACATGGACATCGCCCAATGCAACTGATAATTGTGGTAATGCTACATTGGTTTCTGATTTTAAATCGGGCGCAACATTTCCTGTCGGCAGTACGACTGTAACTTATTCGGCGATTGATTTAAGTGGCATTAAATCATCGCCATGCACTTTTACGGTGACAGCAACTGCAATAAATCTGTGTGCGACTGATACGCAAGCACCTGTTATCGGCAATTGTCCAACAAATATTACTGTTACGGCAGTGCAAAATGCGACATCCGCAATTGCAACTTGGACTGCACCGACAGCAACCGATAATTGCAGTACAGCCACTTTGGTTTCTAATTATCTATCGGGTGCGAATTTTCCGGTCGGAAGTACAACTGTAACTTATTCGGCGATTGATTTAAGTGGCAATAAATCGTTGCCCTGTACTTTTACGGTGACAGTAACTGCAAATCCGTGTACGACTGATACGCAAGCACCGATTTTTAGTAATTGTCCGACAAATATTAATGTTACCGCAGCGCAAAATATTACATCAGCTATTGCAACATGGACGGCACCGACAGCAATCGACAATTGTGGCACGCCAACTGTAACAACGACTGATAATCCCGGCGGTTTATTTAATATTGGTACAACAACTGTGACATACACAGCTAAAGATTCGAAAAATAATGCAAGCACTTGTGTTTTTACTGTCACCGTGAACAGTTCTTCTGTTTGCGCGCCACCTAAATCGGCTCCCAATAATTGGGAATTGATTGGTTCAGTTAATGGTAAAAATTATTATAGATTTACTGATAACGACTACAACGGCGGATATATAGATTATTGGACAGCACAAAACCTCTGTAAATCTATTAACGGACATCTTCCGATTATTAAAAATCAATCTGAAAATGATTTTATTAAAAACGGCATAGGTACAAAAAATTGTTGGATAGGTATGCATCGCTTAGATTGGGGTAGTCCTCAATGGGTTTGCGATGATAATTCAACACCCGCTTACTTCAATTGGAATAGCGGTGAACCGAATAATTATGGCGGTTACGAAACCACGGTACAAATGTACGGTAATGGTTCAGGAAAATGGAACGATTGTCCCGGTTGGTGCAACAACTCTGTTATTTGTGAAATGCCTTGCATTAAATGTATACCTTCTATCACAAGAACTGTTTCAAACTCAACGGATTGTTCAAATAAATCCTTATTCGGAATTTGGTTGAACAATCAGTATTATACTTTGTCTGATGCTAATTTTACTGAAAATGTTGATTTGACGGCTAAATTAACGGCGAATTGCGCGTTAGGTACAGTAGTTATTAATTTCACAGGCAGAACAACTTCAGGAATGCCGGTATTTAATACTTATTGCTTCACAGCGAGTTCCACCGCAGATTGGTATTTTTATAATAATTTCATGGGTACAATCGGTACTTACAGCGTATCATCTAATCCAATGCACAAATTCCAAGTGGGTAAAGGTGCGAACAACCACAATAAAGATGTTTACGGTGCAAGTGGTTGGATAACCGGAGCAGGTGTCACCGGAGATTTGAATATTCTTTTATCCGGTAACACGGCTACTTTAAATAAAATTACTTGTCAAAACAAATCATCCGATGAGAAAGCACAATCCACAAAAGTTTTTGTAGTAGATGCACAACCCGAATCGAATCGCGTACGGATTGATTTTTCAACGAACAGAGGTTTTGAAACGGATTATTTTAATGTACAAAAATTGAACAGCACTACCGGTAATTTTGAAACTTTAAGCATCGTAAATAATACGGTGTCGGATAATTCATTGCAAGCACATTCAGTTTATGATAACAATCCGACGGAAGGTGATAATTTTTATCAAGTTGAAATAGCTTTAAACGACGGCACAAAAACAGTTTCGGATGTGAAAAAAGTAAATTTCAATGCATTAAGAGGTTTAGCAATATTTCCGAATCCTGCAACTGATTATATTGATGTTAATTTAAAAGATTACGTCGGTAAAGATGTGACGATTTATATTTACAATCAACTCGGTGTTGTTCAAGCTATTCGCCAAATTCAAAACGTTACAAGTACTACACCTGAACATATTGATATCAATACGCTTATCGGTGGTCAATATCTTTTGCGTGTTGAGTCAAAAGGTGTGAAAGACGCAGTTAAATCGGTAATTAAAATGTAAATGAATTTTTAATTCAAAAAGATAAAACGCGCGAGGAAATTTTCTTCACGCGTTTTATTTTTTCAAAAAAGATTTTCAAAAAAGATTTTCAAATTTGTTAAATCCAAAGTCCAAAATTCAAAATTCAAAATTAAATTTTCACTTTCACCATTTTAGTAAATTGCGCTACACGTGCATTAATTTGTTCTTGCGATAAGTTTTTTAAGCCGTCAATTCCGAATTTTTCTACACAGAAAGAAGCCATTGCAGAACCGTAAATCACACCGCGTTTCATATTTTCAAAAGTCGGTTTTCCGGTAGAGGCGATGTAACCCATAAAACCGCCGGCAAAAGTATCGCCGGCACCGGTTGGGTCAAAAACTTCTTCTAACGGTAAAGCCGGCACATAAAACACTTCCGATTTATGAAACAACATCGCACCATGCTCACCTTTTTTTATCACAAGAAATTTCGGACCTAGCGTTAAAATTTTTGTCGCCGCTTTTCTAATCGAATGTTCACCGCTCAACTGACGCGCTTCTTCTTCATTGATGACGAGTAAATTTATTTTTTTCAAAACTTTCAACAAACTTTTCATCGCAATATCCATCCAAAAATTCATTGTATCCAAAGCAATAAATTTTGGTTTTGTCGTCATTTGATTAATCACACTCATTTGCACATCCGGTTGTAAATTACCGAGCATTAAAAATGGTGTATGCTTATAACTTTCCGGCAAAATCGGATTAAAATCGGCAAGAACATTGAGTTGTGTTTCCAGTGTATCGCGTCCGTTCATATCTTTATGATAGCGACCGTGCCAGAAAAAAGATTTTTCACCTTTTTTTATTTGTAAACCTTCCAAGTCAACACCGCGTGATTTTAAATAATTAAGTTCCGATTGCGGGAAATCATCGCCAACGACAGCTGAAAGTTTTATATCCTTAATAAAGTACGCCGCCGACATACTTATATAAGTACACGAACCGCCGACGATGCGTTCTGCTTTTCCTGTCGGCGTTTCAATTGTATCAAACGCGACAGTTCCGATTGTTAAAAGACTCATAAAATGCGTTATAAATAAATTATTAAATTTTTCGGTACAAATATTGCACTTTTATTTTAAATCGCTATACCTTTGCATCGCTTTTTAAAGAAAGCAATAAACTAAGTTTGGTAAGCGCAAAAAAAAAGATGCCCAAATAGCTCAGTTGGTTAGAGCGTCGGACTGTTAATCCGTAGGTCACAGGTTCGAGTCCTGTTTTGGGCGCATAGCTTTCCTGCTAAAATAAAAACCTCGTTAGTCGTTATAGACTTTCGAGGTTTTTTTATTGATAAATACTTTGAATTAATTATTCGCATCAATATCATTCAAAATACTCAAGAGCAAAGTCAAATCTTGATAGTACATACTTATTAAATCGAAACTCACATTGGAACGCCATAAAACCGGTTCGAGTAAATCGCGGTCTTGTGCGACGGCAATAAAAATATCACCACCGACAACCGACATATAAACTTCTTTTCCTTCTTTTGCTCGATAGGCTTTCAAAGCGGATTGCATATTATCAGATAAAAAACCTTTTACGTTTGCAGTTTCGTTGGAGTAAACGACAAAATAATCGCCAAATTCTTTATTGTTCAGTTCCGTTAATCTGCCGCCGTTGAGTGTGAATGTTTTAATGGTGCGCGATAAAAATTGACGCAAATGTCGCGGCAAAACTAAAATTTCTCCGGTTGAAGCTTGTATACTTCTTTCAGTAAAACGTGCATGCATAAAAACGCCGGCAAAAACATCGTCTAAACGATTCCTGACGGGTGAAATTTCTTTAACTGCAAGTTCTGCTAATTCAAAACTCAATTCACCCATGTCACCGGAAATATAATCTTCGCCTGTATAATCAATAGATGAGGCAACGAACAAACGACTTTTATCAAAAATATCGGTACCAATTGCGGCATTGCTTACATATTTCATCGGATTGTGATGACTCACATCACCCGAAATAAATTCGAGAAGCAGCGTAACGATTTTTGGTTTGAAATTCGAGCGAAAAGTTTCAAGTTCATTGTATGCCAATGTCACGCAAAGTGCCATCGGTATCAGCAGTACTAAAGTTACTAAAAGCGTTTTGAAATATAATTGTGCAATGAAAATAAGTAACAGCATCAAAAAAGAAAAAGCAACAAAAATAATTAAACGATGCCTTCTATTTTCCAAACGCAACAATTCAGGATGGATAGTATGGTTGTAGTATAAGCGTAAGTCTTGTGTAGTTTTCAATGTTTGTTTTATTTTGTCGGTTAATCGAATAGTCTCTTAGTCGGTTGGTCTTTTAGTTGGCTAGTCGGACATTTTAGACTAACCGACTAACCGACTAAAATTACATCAACGATTTCCCCGTTCGTTTCTCGTAGCTGTCAATAAATTCATTCAATACGCCTGAAATAATATCTTTCATAAAAGAACGCTCCATACGAGCAATTGATTTCAGTTTTTCTACTTTTTGATTTTCTACGATAATCGTCAAACGTTTTATCGTGGCTTGTTGCAATTCTGCCAAAGAAGCATCAACAGTACTGCGAATAAGTGCGTCTAAACCGAAAAGTGGTTTCCTCGATATGTTCATCGCATCATCTTGATTGCCGATACCGCTTTGTTTACGTATTTTATCTATTTTTTCTTCAACCGCTTCCGTGAAAGCATCTTTAAACAAAGAATCTAAATCATTTGTAAAGTTTTTCACACCCGGACGTTTCAATGCTTTTGTTATCGGCATATCTGTAACGGCATTGCCGGTACTTATTGCGGTATTGAGCAAATTTTTATTACCAACATCGGCAGCGACAGTTTCAGCTTCCGGGTTGAATATCGTATCGAATCCACCTGAAAATTTTTTTTTGCTCACGTTGTAATCAATTTATAATGAATAAATGACAAAATGATGAATGATGAATGATGAATTTTAAAATCATTCATCATTCATCATTCATTCATTTTTTGCCCATTCGCTCCAAAATTTCTTTACATAAATTCAAATAATCTTCTGCACCGGCACTTTTATGACTGTATGCAAAAATATCTTTTTGTTGTGCGGGTGCTTCCGCAAGCGCAACGTTGTCACGAATATAAGTCTTAAAAACTTTTTCTCCAAAATATTTTAAAATCGTTTCAACCACGTCTCGACTCAATACTTTACGCGCATCATACATCGTAGCGATAACGCCGCCGATTTCAAGATTTTTATTCAACCTGAACTTAACTTTATCAATAACTTGTTTTATTTTGGCAAGACCTTGTAAAGCTAAAAATTCGGTTTGAAGCGGAATGATGACGAAGTTACTGCACGTCAGCGCGTTCAAGGTAAGTAACCCTAAAGAAGGCGGACAATCCAATATAATAAAATCATAATTATCTAACAAAGGCTCAAACACTTCTTGCAAGATGTATTCGCGTCCGGCTTCGTTGCTCAATTCCATTTCCACGCCCGATAAATCTAAAGTAGAAATAACAATGTCTAAATTATTTTTAATCGTGTAAGGTTTTAATTCCGATTCGCCGCGCATCGCTTCATAAATTGTCACCGGTTGTCGCGGAATACCGAAAGATAAAGTCAAATTAGCTTGCGGATCCAAATCAACGAGTAAAACTTTTTTGCCGAGTTCCACTAAACCTGCCCCAATATTTACGGCACTTGTAGTTTTACCGACACCTCCTTTGTGATTGAGCAAAGAAATAATAATTCCCATAAAACGGTATGTCTGTATCGGCGCATCAACCTTGTAATTTTCTCAATTTTACCGAAAAGTTGTGTTTAAAAATTCGGTTGCGTACTTGTTGATGCGCTTAAACGATAAGTTGATTTTTAAAAATTGCTACAAATATAACAACATGTCGGATTATAAAATATTTTTCACAAAAAACACTTGAATTTTTTTGAGCTATAATGTTCGATACGCAAATTTTACTCCAAAAAACTATATCTCATATAACAATATAGAAATTTTAAAAAATACCGGCGTGAAATTCGTGCGTGCTAAAAACATTTCTCACTTTTGGCTTTCTACTCGCAATAGGTGTTCGTTCTTTTGAATAAAAAATAAAAACGCTCGTGAAAATTCTGATGACTTTCACGAGCGTTTAACGATTTTTAGTAGTAAGAAGATGTGCGAGCTGGGTGCGGGAAATATCGGCTATCGTAATTTTTTATTTAAAGAGTGGATACGTATTGCGAGTATGGCAATATCAGTCCTCGTTCTCAATTAGTTTTATTAATAGTTTAATTGCATTATCATTATGGATACACGGAGTTCCTGATGCTACCTTTTTATTTACTTTATAATCGTCTTCTTGCTTTTTGTTTCTAAAATTATATGCAGAATAGTCTAAGTTGTCTTTAATTCCATTATTTTTAATAATTGTATAAATTTCGTGTTCTTTTATATTCGGTTTGTTTCTTTTGATTTCAGAGATAAGTTCTTTCGTTGAATAAGGATAATCTTTTAAAAGACTTTCCGTAACTTTTTTCACTACCTCAACTTTGTCAATTGGAATAACGTCACCAACAAGCTGTAAAGTTGTTGCACCTTTTTTCTCTACAAATTCGCCTTGCTTTATAAATTTTAATTTTTTAGAAAGTTCTTCGTCAATAACTAAAATTTTTGCGTCACCTTTTTCAATAACTGATTTTTCCGTATCAAGAATTGCCGCGTTGTTTGGACCCGCTTTACCAATTTTACTCATCAAGTCTAACCATTGGTCATTGTTTTGTTTTATTCTCCTGTTTATTATAGTTTCTAATTCTGCGTATTCAATTTTTTGTGTTCTCCCACCATATCGGAAATAGATTTCTCCATTTTTAATAATTTGGTCTTTGCCTTCATTTTTTTTTGCAATAATAGGTTTTGTAACTGCTTGTTGGATTTTAAATACTCCTTGGTTTCATAAATATAATGCAACAAAATGAATTTTGTATATTTGTTGTAATATGAGTCAATATACACGCTTGAGTCTGTCGGAGCGCATAGAAATAG
>JAYTNA010000011.1:0-5000 GCA_043748865.1 Saprospiraceae bacterium | reverse complement strand
ATAAACTGTTCACGCAATTAGAAAATCATTATCCGAATTTAATTTTCAAAAAACCGGTTTATAATTTTCAACCCACATTCGATATTGATATAGCTTGGCAGTTTAAAAATAGATCGCTTTTGCGATCGAGTGTTGGTTTTATCAAAGATACCTTAAAGTTGCGTTTTTTTTCAGTGAACGAGCGTTTAAAATCTTTAAATAATAATTATTCAGACGCTTATGATACCTTCGGTACAATTAAATCAATTCATGCCGACGAAACGCAACCGATTTACTTTTGGTTGTTGGGCGATTATGGGCGTTTTGATAAAAATGTTTATTGGAAAACGCGGGCACTACAAAATCTTATTCGCGAAACAGCAAAAGAAAACACCGTCGGCATTCATCCTTCCTACAAAACCAACCGGAATTACAAACAATTACTCAAAGAAATTAAAAGATTGGAAACTATAACGGGACAAAAAATAACGCATTCGCGTCAACATTTTTTAAAATTATCATTGCCCGATACTTACAGAAAATTAATTGCTGCCGGAATCTCCGACGACTATTCAATGGGTTATTCAGATAATATTGGTTTTCGAGCCGGTATGGCAACCTCTTTTTATTGGTTTGATTTAGAGCGTGACGAAGTGACAAATTTAAAAATTCATCCGTTTCAAGTGATGGATGTTACTTTGAAAAATTATTTAAAACTTTCGCCCGAAGTTGCTATCAATGCCGTAAAAAAAATCGCGGAAGAAGTGCGTGCAGTTAATGGCGAATTTTGCACACTTTGGCACAACACAAGTTTATCGGAAACAGAAGAATGGAACGGTTGGACGAAGGTTTATAAAGAAATTGTAAATTCAGTAACACCTTTATCTTTTTCGGTGTTTTGAAAAAATTTTAACATTGTATTTTTTTTGAAAAATTATTTATAATATGGAACTAAAAAAGTTTTTTATGGGTTATACTTTTTGCAACCTTGTTAACGTTTTATTTATAACACATTGATTTTAAGTTTCAAAATTACCTGTTTGGCATTGGTTTGGATAGAATAATTGAAAAGTAAAAAAAAGATAACAAAAGGTGATAAAAAATCGAAAAAGTTAGTTTTTTTCATACATTTTAGTTTGGGGAGGGATACATTGCGTATGTCTCCTTTTTTATTTTCTATAGTACATCAAAATGGCTCCAAAAAGTGTAATTAAAACCATTAACCCAGTAGCAATGTTAATACTGCGGTGTACGTGGTTTACAAAAGCGAGAATATCTTCTTTGCTTTTCGGATATCTTGGTAAAATTTCTGTTTCTAATTTTTTTCTGTTAAATACATGACTTGCACCAAATTCTACACGTGCATTTACTAAACGGCGATAATATTTGAAAGCTTTGACGCGGATGTAAATATTGAGAAAAAGCAAACCTGCAAATAATCCCCAAACAATTGAAATTAATAAAATGTACATAAAGGAATAATAAATGATAAATGAAACTTTTCCTTACTCAAAAATTTTTTGGCACCCATAAATTTGTCCAAGTCGCATTTTTTTTATCAAATTCCGACCAAGCAACTATATCGGCTTCAATGCGTGCAATACCGGCAGTCGGCAAATCGTGTAGCGGCATATAAGTACAATAATTTGCCAAACTACTCACCGCCGGATTATGTCCGAATAAAAAAACGCTATTTAAATTATCGGACAGTGATTTTATAAGATTTATCATATCACGTGCATCAAAAGCATCGTAAATTTCTTTTTCTTTCCGAATATTTTGCTTCGTTATTTTAAAAACATCTGCAAAAATTTCTGCCGTTTGCAGTGCGCGTTTAGCAGAACTGGATAAAAATAAATCCGGATTTTGTATTTCTTTCAATATACGAATCGCCATAGCTGCTGCATCCATTTTACCTGAATCGTCCAATGCGCGATCGAAGTCTTTTAAGTTTACCCCTTCTCTTTCAGCTTTAGCATGGCGTACAATAAATAAGGATTTCATTTAAATTAGTGATTTTATTTGAAGAATTGATATGACTACTATTAACTTGCACGGTTTTATTAAAATTTTATTAGATAATGGACGATACACATTGGACGATGGACAATAGAAAGTTTTTATCCATTGTCCATTGTCTAAAATCCATCGTTCATCGTTCATCGTCTAAAATATGAATAATCGTTTTTCGCTGAATACTTACGATGCGTTTATTGAAGAGCAAATCATTATAGCTGCGGAAAAATTATTGGCATCTCGTGAAATAAACGACATTAAAAATATTGATAAAAACGTTTGGATCGGACATTTCACGAAAAACAATATTGCACTTGAGACAGAACTTCTTGTTTCCGGCACAAAGGTCAATGATTTTTCTTGCGAATGTGAAATTTTTATCGAAAAAAATATTTGCGAACACGTTACAGCTATCATTTTATTTATTGTCAAACGCAAAGCAGAGCAAAAAGAAAAAAGAGAAATCGAAAAAGAAAAAATTGCCAACACGCCACCTGCTCGGGTTACTATTTCTCATATTCTACAACGCGCCGACAATGCGCAACTCATAGAATTTGTTGCAACCTATGCTCGCAGCGATAAACAATTTGCATTGGCATTGAAAACGCGCTTTCTTCAAGATTTTTACGGCATCGAAGACACAAAGGAAACTTACCAAAAATTAATGGAAGATACGCTTCGAACAGTAAAAAATAAACGCGGCGTTGTAACTTCAAGCGGTTGGGGACAAATTTTTACTATTTTAGACGAACTGAAACAAAAAACAGAAACTGCATTACAGCAGGGCGACGTAAAAAATTGGTTTACAACTTGGTCTTTCAGTCTAAAATATATTTTGCGTTTTTTGCGAATAAGCGAATCGCCGACAAATAAGTTAGAAAAGCGCAAATTTCAATTATTAGAAACTTTAAAAACGATTGAAACGCTTAATTTGTCGCCGGAATTAAAAGAAAGTATTGAAGCGTTTTTAATCGAGTCGTGCGACACTTACGGCAAATTTCCATTTTGTATGCCGGTGTTCGATGCGGTAATGAAAATGAAAATTAATGCCGAAAAATTTAGTTTTTTATTGGAACTCGTCAATAAAATTTTATCGTCTCCTTCCTTATCTTATGATGTTAACGAACGATTGACGCGCACAAAAATTCAATTGCTGCAAAAAACCGGACAATGGGAAGTGGCGAAATACGCCGTCATTGCATCAAGCAAAAATCCGGATGTGATTATAGAAATTATTGAAGATACCATTAACACCGGCGATTTTACGACCGCCGAAAAACTTATTGAAGAAGTTGATAAAATTTATTTCGATATCAAACGTGTAACAGACAAACTCAACGAATTATCTCTGAAAATTGCATTGGCAAAAAATGATACCGACGCTATTTTATCTTATGGCGAAGTGATTTTTACCGGCAATTTGGATATAGAATTGTTCAGAACATTGCAAAAAACCGGATTAACGACACAAAAATTTGAGCGTATTATAAAAACAATCGAGAAACGCCCTTACTCTATCGAAAAACGCGACATACTTTCCGGTTTGTTTTTTGAAGAAAAAAAATGGGATAGACTAACAAGTTTTATTTTCGATTTACAATCCTTAGAACTCATAAAAAGATACGGTGTGGAATTGTGGCAAACACAATCGGAAAAAACTATCGAATTGCTCGAAAATATATTTTTCAATTATTTACAAACGCATCTCGGCAAACCGCCCGTCATACGTTTGCGTTTAATTTTTGAATATTTTTTAGAAAAAAACGCAACGGATTTAGTAAAACGTTTGACGGAAGACATCATAAAAAAATTCTCTGAACGCGATATACTGCGCGAAGAATTTGCATTGATGTTCGATGCGTTTAAAAAACGCGCATTGCTTTTGACGATTGAATGAAAAATTATACGGCGGTGTTGAAACAACTAACAACTAACAATTAATAACTTAATTTGGATACACTTACGAAATGGCGCATGATGCTTGGTAGCGATGATGCCGACGGCACAGGTTGCATACTTTCAAGCAGTGATGTCGATATGGATGCTGCGTTGGGCGCGTTGTATGAATTTGAACGCAAAAAAAAATTTGAGTACGCGACTAAAAGCAAACAAGGTGGCAGCGGCAGTTCACAACCGCAAATTGCGCGGTGGTTGGGCGATATTCGGAAATACTTTCCGCAATCTGTCGCAGAAGTGATTCAGAATGATGCGCTTAAACAACCGGAACTCAAACAAAAACTTTTGCTCGATCCTGAAATTTTAGAGCAAACTGTTCCGGACGTACATTTATTAGCCACACTCCTCGAACTCAGAAAAGCAATTCCCGATGAAACACGCGAAACAGCACGATTTGTCGTTCAAAAAGTTGTAGATGATTTGATGAAACGTTTGGAACAGAAAACGATTCAAGCCATAACGGGTGCGTTAAATAAAAGTGTGCGCAATTTTCGCCCGCGCTACAATGAAATAGATTGGAACACGACGATTAAAAAAAACTTGAAACATTATCAACCGGATTACAAAACAATTATTCCGGAAGTGCGCATTGGTTATGGCAGAAAAAATAAACGCTCGCTGAAAGATATAATTTTGTGTCTCGATCAAAGCGGCTCAATGGGTACGTCTGTCGTTTACACTGCGATTTTTGGTGCGATATTAGCAACTTTACCGACAATTAAAACAAAACTCGTCGTTTTCGATACGGAAGTAGTTGACTTGACAGAAGACTTAAAAGATCCGGTTGATTTACTTTTCGGTGTGCAACTCGGCGGCGGAACGGATATTAATAAAGCGGTGTATTTTTGTCAAAGTCTCGTTACTAAACCAACCGATACAATTTTTGTTTTGATTTCCGATTTGTATGAAGGTGGTAACGTGCAACAAATGCGGACTCGCATACAAGAATTGGTTCAAAACGGCGTTCAATGTATAGCAATTCTCGCGCTCAACGACGACGGTTCGCCGAGTTACGACAGAGGTAATGCCGGTTTTTTTTCTAAGTTAGG
>JAYTNA010000010.1:0-10329 GCA_043748865.1 Saprospiraceae bacterium | reverse complement strand
GAAACATGAATTTTTATGTCAAAACGATAGCTTTTTGACTTTGTATTTGGCTAATTATTTCAATGTTTACTTTATGAAAAATTATCTTTGAACAAGTCTTCTGAATAGAAAAAATTTCAAATTAATTCCTTTTATGAATACTCAAACGCCGGCGAATTGTATCTATTCAGGTTGTTTAGCTATTTAATGACAACTCGAGTAGATAAAATAGATTATCGCAATGAACGGATTTTGTGTATGCGTTTAGGAACCCTATTTGATTTTTATAACTAAAAGATTATCTTTGCGAAGAAATTAAAATTTAAAAAAATGACAAAAAGTATCATTATTACCTTCAATGAAGCAGATGAAAGTTTCTTAATGACTTTATTCAAACGCTTCAAAATAAAAACAAAAGCGACTGTAAACGACGAAGATAACGAGCCGACAAAAGCAGAAATACTCAACGATTTGAAAGAAGCGATTGCGGAACTGAACGCTCACAAGCGCGGAGAATTAAAATTATTGTCTATGGAAGAATTATTTGCAGAGTTAGAACACGAGAAGATAAAAGCATGAAAATAGAAGCTACACTCCGGTTTTTGCGCAATGCGAAAAGACTCAATAAAAAATTCCCATCGTTCAATATTGATTTGACGGATAAATTAAAAAGCCTTCTCGAAAATCCACAACAAGGCGAATCTATCGGGCAAAGTTGTTACAAAGTTCGTATGGCTATCACTTCAAAAGGTAAAGGAAAAAGTGGCGGGTCGCGTTTGATTACTTATGTCAGAATAGAACAGGATATTATTTATTTGCTCACGATTTACGATAAATCTGAGCGCGAAAATTTGGATACTGACGAACTTGATGAACTGTTAAAACAAATTGAATAAACACAAAAAATTGCTCTTTTCTTCTTTTTTAGTTAAAAATAAAACTAATTTTGCGAAAAATTTGTAATATTGTTTTTAACTTTAGTTCCGTAACCTTTTTAATGAGAAAATTTATTTCGTACCGTAAAACTAATACGTACTTCGTATTTTTTTTCGCAATTGCTTTCGTTTTTTCGGCTTGTTTTGTCATGCCTAACCATTATTCAAAAGTGGCACCGGGTATTTGGCGTGCGGTGTTGCAACTTACGCCTTCACAGGTTACGCCCAATAAAAAAGGCGCGTATTTAGCTGAAAAATTAAATCTGAAATTTGAAGAAGCAACTTCCGGAGAATTACCTTTTTTATTAGAAATAGGATATGCCAATGACTCAACTGTCACCGTTGCTATCATCAACGGCGACGAAAAAATAAAATCGGATGCTGAAGATGTAAAAATCGGACACAATAAAGCGACAGGACAAGATACAATTCGCGTTGACTTTCCGGTATACGGTTCTTTTATTCGCGCAGTTTATCGCGAACGCGTGATGGAAGGCGAATGGGTTTTTCCGGTAAAAAAATTATCTATACCTTTTATTGCCCATCAAGGCGACGACCACCGCTTTACAACCTTAACTAAAAAACCGATTAAAGATATTTCCGGCAAATGGGCAACCGTTTTTTATTCAAATGATACGTCGAAGTACAATGCGATTGGCGAATTTGTTCAAAAAGGCAATTCGCTCAACGGCACTTTCCGAACAGAAAGCGGTGATTATCGTTTTTTATCGGGCGAAGTTCAAGATGATAAAGTTTATTTATCGTGTTTCGACGGTGCGCACGCATTTTTATTCGAAGGAAGAATCGATTCAAACGGAACAATTCTCGGTTCTTTCCGTAGTGGTAAGGGAGATCCGGAATATTGGGAAGCTAAACGCGACGAAAATTTTAAACTGAAAGACGCGAATAATATTTCAGGTTCAAAAGTTGGCACATCACCGATTAATTTTGCTTTCAATGATGCCGAAGGAAAAACGGTTTCTTTGAAAGATTACGGTAATAAAGTGAAAGTGATTCAAATAATGGGAACATGGTGTCCGAATTGTAGAGATGAAACAAATTTTTTGACAACTTACTTGAAAAATAATAAGTCGGATAAATTATCGGTAATCGCCCTCGCTTTTGAGCGTAATAAAGATGTGGCGCAAAAACAAGTTGAAACTTACAAAAAGAAGATGAATGTGCCTTACGATATACTTATTGCCGGTACTACGACAAATAAAGACTCAACGTCAAAGGCTTTGCCTTTTTTAACCGATATTGTTGGTTATCCGACAATGATTTTTTTGGATAAAAATAACGTCATTCGTCGCGTCCACACCGGTTTTGATGGACCGGCAACAAGTGAATATCCGGCATTTGAAAAAGAATTCGATGCGTTTACGCAGAAGTTGTTGAAGGAGTAATTTCAATCGGTTAGTCAGTTGGTCGGTTAGTCTAATTTCAAATAATAAGACTAATAGACTAACCGACCAACCGAATAAAATCTTTTCAACAAAAAAACCCTTCTCGCATTTTTAGCACAACTTTTGTAGATGCTTTATTATACAAATAGCAACAATGAAAAAAGTTATACTGATCTACTCTAACGAAAACATAACTGTCGCCAATAAATTAAAAATGGCTTTAAACGGTCATGCCACAGTTGAAACTTTTGAACTTAGTAATACGAATGAATTAAAATCATTAGGCAGCACGATTTTGAACAATACAGCTTCACCGGTCTTATTAATTATCAGTGATAATTTTTTAAAATCGGAAGTGTGTATGAACAATGCGATGTACATAGTTCAAAGCATTGGCAATCAAAAACGTTTAATTCCGGTGACAACTGATGGCGTTTACAGAAACGTTGCCGGTGAATTAAGTTATGTACACACGTCATTCGATAGAGTAAGCCAGGTGATACAATACATGAATTTTTGGCAAGAGCGTTATTTACAAATGCGTTCTCAAAAAACAGGTGTAGGTGAATCCGATACAGCCGAAAAAACAAAATTGGTGCGCACAATTTCTTCTGAAGTGGGTGAATTGCTGCGTTATTTGCGCACGATGGAGTATTATCCTTTCGATCAAATTGAAGCGACGAAATACAACACCTTATATCGTTTATTGGATTTAGATTTTGCCGCGACTTTATCAGTTGAAAAGAAAGCAGATAAACCGGTGACATCCGTTATTTCACAAGATAATATTTACATTCCCAATACTGTCAGCGTTAAAGAAGCGATTAAAGAAACACTTTTAGAAAAAAAACCCGTTTTAGAAATGGAAACTGTTTCAGCGAAAGCGCATATTTCTGACAGTTCAAACGGAAAAAGTAAAGCACCTATCGTTATTGAAAAACCGGAAAGTATTTTTCAAAAAGAATCGATGATAACTATTGCAGACATAATTCCGAATCAAAAAACTAAAGAAGTAATTGAAGAAAAAAAGCCGGAAACAATAACGTCGAATGTTAAACCGCCGCTCACACTTGAAGCTCTAATTGAAAGCATTAAAAAAGAAACTGCGCTGCCTGTCGATATAGAGAATAAACCTTTTGCCGTAAAAGAACTGTCGCGTAACATTGAGGATAAAACAATTACTACAATTATTCATCCATTGACGGAAATTGGTGTAGTTCCATCAAATGACGCACCTAACGAAACTATTTTTACTGAATTGATTGCTGCTCCAGATTTTGAAACACGAATCATTCCTGTTAAAGATACACCTGTAAATATTCAGAGTGAACCGAAATTGTCTGTTGCCGAAGAAAAATCCGAATCTGAATGTGAACAACTCATCGCACCTGTTTCAACAGAAACGCAGATTGTAGAAAATCATCCTGTCACACCGATTCCGGAAGAAAAAAACAATGTAACACAGGTGCCTTTCATTGAAAACTCATTTGTTACGGAAGGTGAGACAATAAAAAATATTTCATATTCTGAAATATCTTCAGAAGTGAAACCGGAAAAAGAAAAAAGTTTTGATAATAAGCCCGTGCTTGTTACAGAGTTGGAACATCTAAAATCAACGATTGCAATACAGCCGGATAATAATGATTTGCGTTATCAATACGCGAGTCTATTAGTTGAAAACTATCAATTCGATGAAGCAACCGAACAATTGGAGATGATTCTTCAAAATGATAGGAAGCACGTTGATTCTTATATTCTTTTGGCTTACATCGCCGAACAAAATCGCGATTACAGTTTATCGTTGAACAGTTTAGAAAAAGTGATGCTATTGCAACCGAATTATCCCGGTATTTTTTATAAATTAGGGACACTCACGCAAACGCATTTTCCGAATCAACCCAAAAAAGCTTTGTATTATTACAAAGAATCACTGGCTAATGAACCTAATTTCGCCGGGGCATATTTTGCTTATGCGCAATTGTTGGCAAATAACGGTGGCGATCCGGAAGAAGTGAAAACTTGTTATGAGCATACCGTCGAATTAAATCCGGCGCATGCTCAAGCACATTTAGAACTTGCTAAATTTTATGCACATAGGGGCGACAAAAAAACGGCGGCAAGTTTTTATCAAAAAGCAATTGCCGCTGATAAAAATTTGAAATCAAAAGAATACGACAAAACTTTTTATTACGAAGAACCGAAAAAAATAGTTTATCGCGATAACGGTTTTACTGTCCTTATTACCGGTGCAACTTCCGGTATTGGCAAAGCTGCCGCAACTTTATTTGCGCAACACGGCTATCGTTTAATTTTAACGGGAAGACGTGCCGACCGATTGGCTGCGATAAAATCGGAATTAGAAGACACGCACAGCAATAGAATACTAACGCTTGAATTTGATGTAAGAGATTTGGACAGCGTTCACGATGCTATTGAAACTTTAAATACGGAATGGCAAAATATTGATATTTTGTTGAACAATGCCGGTTTAGCAAGCGGTTTGTCGCCGATCCACGAGGGCGATGTGCGTGATTGGGAAAAAATGATTGATACGAACATAAAAGGTTTGCTTTATGTTACACGTGCCGTCACACCCCGTATGGTGGCACGCAGAAAAGGACATGTTATCAATATTTGTTCAACAGCGGGTAAAGAAATTTACCCTTCCGGTAATGTTTACGTAGCTACAAAACACGCCGTTGATGCACTTACACGCGCGATGCGTTTAGATTTGTTTAAACACAATGTGCGTGTCAGTCAAGTTGCTCCGGGTATGGTTGAAGATACAGAGTTTTCCTTGGTGCGTTTTCACGGTGATGTAGAAAAAGCAAAAATTTATGAAGATATAAAACCACTCAACGCCGGTGATGTTGCCGATGCTATTTATTATATAGCTACACGACCGGATCATGTGAATATTCAAGATTTGGTAGTAATGAGTGTGCAACAAGGTAGTGCCAATCATTTTGACAGAAGCGGAAGAAATGATAGATGATTTCTAAGATTGAGAAATAGAATGAGTTATATAAAAAACCGAAAAGCCGAATTTCTTTGTTGAAGTTCGGCTTTTCGGTTTTTTATGCCGTCACATAAAATATAATATACGGTTGTTTTAAAAAATGAGTTCCGATAAATTTATGTTTTTGGATAAATTCTACTGCCAATTATTTGCAGCTTTGCAGCTTTTATATATGCAGCCTTGTTTGCCAAAATATAATTTTATTTTTTACTGTTTGAAATTCGTTAACCTTTGCGCAATAAAATATTATACAAAATATTTTTCTGTTTAAATTAAACATATTAAATTTGCGCAGATTTAAAAGTATCTTTTCTTTTTAAAATGCTTACAATGACACATCTAATTAAAAATATCATCACCGCTGTTTTGATATTATCAGCTTTTCCTTTATTAAGCCAAACTTGGCTCGAATTGCGCGATAAAGGCGCAAATTATTACGAAATTAAAAACGCTTTCCTGCGCCAATACGGCGACCGAATGAAAGAATTTAGTTTAGAAAGTCGAAAAGAAACAACGACGAAAAGTAGAAAAACCGATGATTTTGAAAAACAAATGGAAGGCATGACGGCGTTTTTTCGTTGGAGTAATGAAGTTGAAGCGCGTGTCGCTGAAAGTAATGGCGATTTAGGCGTAATGGCACATCGTTTTATACAAGCAGCTTTATCGGCGCAACAAAATTCTTCCGGGTTGCAAACGAGAACAGGTGCGGCTTGGTCATTCGTCGGTCCGAAAAGTACACCGATCGGCGGCGGAAACGGTCGCGTGAGTTCTGTTCGCGCTTTGCCGGGCAGTACAACTACTTTTTTCGCTTGCACACCTGCCGGCGGATTATGGAAAACAACAAACAGCGGCACAAGTTGGGCGGCAGTAACCGAAAGTGTTTCCGTTTTGGGTGCCAGTGATGTTGCTTTCGATCCGACAAATGTAAACACCATGTACCTTCTTACAGGCGACGGTGATGCGGGTGACGCAAAATCTATCGGCGTTTTAAAATCATTGGACGGCGGTACAACATGGGCGACGACAGGGTTACAATTTTTACCGAGCGATCAAAAACGCTTTGCTCGAATGATTGTCAATCCGAATGACGGAACTATTTTAATTGCCGGCAGTCAAGGTATTTATCGCTCAACAGATAAAGCCGTAACATGGACACAAGTTTCAACTTTGAGTGTGCGCGATTTAAAATTCAATCCGGCGAATCCTCAAACGGTTTATGCCGGCGGATACAGTGCCAATGTTTTCTTGCGCTCATTAGATGGCGGAAAAACTTGGACATCGGGTGCCACCGGTTTGCCGACATCCGGTACTCAACGTATTGCAATTGGTGTCACATCCTTAGATACAACTTATGTTTATGCTTTTATTGCGAACAGCGTTGATTACGGTTTTCAAGGCATGTATCTTTCAATAGACGGCGGAAAAACTTTTACATCAAAATCAACGACACCAAATATATTGGGTTGGAACGCTGCCGGAAATGACTCGGGTGGTCAAGGTTGGTACGATTTAACGATTGCCGTAGATCCGACAAATAAAAATACGATTTATACAGGCGGGGTAAATGTTTGGAAAAATGTAAATGCCGGTGCAACAGGTTCATGGACTTGCGTGGCGCATTGGTCAGGTTCCGGCGCTCCATATATTCATGCCGATAATCACGATTTGAATTTTGTCGGTTCAACACTTTTTGCTTCTAATGATGGCGGTGTTTTCTGCACATCAAATGGTGGAACGAGTTGGACAGATAAAAGTTCTAATTTACAAAATGCACAAATTTACAGCATCGGCATTTCTTCGAAGACTGCCAATTTGATGCTTACGGGTCATCAAGATAACGGTACAAACTTAACGACAGATGCTGCTAATTGGGCAGAAACGAATGGCGGTGACGGTATGCAATGTTTTATTGATCGGACGAATGATAGTATCATGTACAGTTCAATTTATAACGGTGCTTTGTATAAATCAACGAATAAAGGCGCATCTTTCAGCAGTTTTCATACCGTAACAGGTGGCGGTTGGGTTACACCTTGGCTGCAAGATCCTATAAATGCTTCAGTTATTTACGCAGGCGGCACCAATGTAGAAAAATATAATGGTTCTACTTGGTCAAATATTAGTTCTTTTACTGCCGGTGTAGGCGCAATGGTTTCTATGGATGTATCACAAGTAAATAATCAAATGATTCTGGCTTCAAGCAGTTCAAAGGTAATGCTCACTATTAATGGCGGAACAACTTGGACAGATGTAACCACCGGTTTGCCGGCAAGTACTTCTGTTCTAAAAATTATGTTTGATATCAATAATCCGGCGAAAATATATGCAGGCTTGGCAAGTTACATCGGTAATAATTTTTATTCCTCGTCTGATACCGGAAAAACTTGGGTGAATAAAGGAATAGGATTACCAAAAGTACCTGTGGAAAGTTTAGTTTCTCAAAACAACGGTGATTTATATGCCGGAACAGATTTGGGTGCATATTTATTATCCGGCGGAACAACAACTTGGATACCTTTCTTAAACGGTATGCCAAGTATTCAAGTCCGAGATTTAAAAATTTTTACACCGACAGGTAAATTACGCGCCGCTACTTATGGTCGCGGTATTTGGGAAGCATCTGTCAATTCATTCAACAATCCGCCGACAGTTTCTATCACAAGTCCGACAACTAATGCGACGTTTAACGCACCGGCAACCGTTGCTATTACTGCAACAGCAAGTGATATTGATGGAACGATTGCCAAAGTAGAATTTTATAACGGTCCAACGCTTTTAAACACATCAACAATATCGCCTTATACTTACAGTTGGACAAATGTAGCAGTAGGCACTTACACAATAACTGCAAAAGCTTACGATAATTTGAGTGCATCAACAGTTTCATCGGCAATTACGATAAAAGTTTTAAATGCCAATGATGCCGGTATTTCCGTGATTTCACCTTCGGGTGCGGTTAACACGGCAAGTGTTGCACCTGTTGTTTCGCTCATCAATGCCGGAAATAATAGTATTACTACTGCGGTTATTTCTTACAAAGTAGATGCCGGTACCGCAGCTGCTTACAATTGGTCCGGCAGTTTGGCTGCCGGTGCAAGTACGAATGTGACTTTACCGAGTATTACAGGTTATTCGTTAGCTCAACATACTTTAACTGTTACCGTCGGTTTAGTGAATGGTTTGACGGATCCGAATCAAGCAAATAATTCGGCAACATCGACTTTTACGTATTCAACTTGTTCGAACAGCAACGAACCGAACGATGCATCTACTCAAGCGACCGTTGTAGCCGTAAATTCAATTACTAATTCTCAAATTGCAAGTTCAACTGATGTAGATTATTATAAATTTACAACAACTGCCGCCGCACCGAAAGTGAAAGTAACTTTGACAAATTTACCCGTCGATTATGAATTATATCTATTCAAAGCTACTACTGCCGGAGCTATAAGCACACAAATTGGCTCGTCCGTTAACGGTGGTACAACATCGGAAAATATAGTTTATAATACGCCTACTACAGCAGCTACTTACTACATAAAAGTTACCGGATACGGCGGCACATATTCAACAACTGCATGTTACGCATTGGGCGTTACAACAAGTGCCGCTAATTTGCAAATAATTCAATCGCCGGATGCACCAAAATCAGCTAACATTGAGATAAATAAAATGACACTTACTCCAAATCCTGCGATTGAACAAGTCAGTTTAAATTTCTACAGCGTTCATAACGGTTTTTATAATGTCGAGTTGTACGATCTCGTAGGCAAACAATGTTTCAAAACAGTTTCGGAGTTTGTGCAAGGTGAAAATTCTCAAAATCTAAATATCAATAATTTATTGCACGGAATGTATTTTGTGCGCGTGAGTAATGAAACAAGTTCTATCACACAAAAATTAATTGTAGAATAAAATCTTGCAAGAATAATTTCAAAAAAAAATCCGGTAACTCTTTGAGTCATCGGATTTTTTTTTCATTTTTTTTCATTTCTTTGTGAGATGAAACGAATAAACATGCGCATCTTGATTTTTAAGATTCGCAATTAATCGTTTAGGAATGAGAAAAAATAAGTCTAACGGTCGAACTTATTTCTTTCTCATTCTTAATCAGTCATCATTAAATTTTATGTATGAATCTTTTTATCTTATAGCTTTGATGCTTTTTGTTGTAGCATTTTTGTACGCTTCAGTCGGACATGGCGGTGCGAGTGGTTATATTGCTGTGTTTTCGCTTTTTAATATTACAGTGAAAGATTACAAACCGCTTGTATTAGCTTTAAATATTGCCATTGCCGGCATTGCTTTCATACAATTTTATCGCGCCGGTTATTTTAAATGGAAATTGGTTTATCCATTTTTATTGGCTTCGATTCCGATGGCTTTTCTCGGTTCGCATTTGGCGGTTCATAATAAAATGTACAATGTGCTGCTTGGTGAAGCTCTCTTCATTCCGGCGATTCGTTTTTTAGGTTTCGATGTCAAACCGAAACAAATAACGGATGATAAAAATTCTATACCGATATATGCTAACCAATTGCCTTTAATGTTGTTAGTAGGAGGAAGCATTGGTTTTATTTCCGGATTATTAAATATAGGCGGCGGTATTTTCTTAAGTCCTGTCATTATTTTACTGTCGTGGGCAACAATGAAAGAAGCGGCGGCAACATCCGCCTTGTTTATTGTTTTCAATTCTATCGCCGGATTATTAGGAAACTCGACAAACCAATATGCTTTTAATGAAAAAACGTTTGTATTTTTGTTCGTGGCAATCGTTGGCGGTTTTCTCGGTTCATTTCTCGGCAGTAAAAAACTTTCACCGCAAATTATTCAAAAATTATTGGCGGTTGTTTTAATTATTGCTTCATTAAAATTAATACTTTTTGCTTAATCATGCGAATAATGGGTTAAAAAAGCCGGAAAAGGAGTGCAGTTGCGATTGATCCGAAAATATGCGTCATCAAACCGCTTGTTGCTCTTACCTTAGATG
>JAYTNA010000009.1:0-14444 GCA_043748865.1 Saprospiraceae bacterium | reverse complement strand
ATACTTTTTAAAAAAAATAATTTCAATTATTTTTCACCAAAAAAAATAAATCTTTTTTTATTTTTTTTAGCAATGATTTTTTTTTCCTGTCAACAAAAGTCAAATTTGAATGAGAACGAGAAAAAAGAATTGCCACCGGATTTTGTCGCCTTCTACACAAAATTTCACACCGATAGTCTTTTTCAAATAAATCATATTCAATTCCCATTGCCGGGATTTCCCAGTCAAGTGGATAGTATAGCCGGAAATTTTCAGTGGACTAAAGAAAATTGGCGGATGCACCGCTCAGAATTTTTCAAAGATTCTTTGTTCACCCGCAGTTTTGAAATGCCAATGCCAATTGTCGTCAATGAAACGGTGCTGATAAAAAATACATCGGTTGGAACGTTTCGCCGTTTTTTTAAACGCGACAACGATTGGTATCTTATTTTTTATTCGGACATGAATAAAATTCAATAATGATAGAAATTTCTCGCAAATTCGTAAAAAGAAAAAATCTTATCAACTTTGCGACTTTGCGAGAAATTTTTCCGAGACTATGCAGCATTTTAAGAAGCCGTTGCATCTTATAGTTACGTGATACTAACTTTCCAATATTCAACAAGTTTAACAACTGACAATTCAACGAACTAACTAATCAACGAAACATGATTAAGAAAATAATTTTATTTACCCTTTTTTGTGTTTTAACCGGCGGTGCTTATGGTATTTATTTATGGAATAAACCGCACGCCACTATCGGCAAGCCTAAATTTGCACTTTCTGCTCAAGAATTATCGGCTGCGTTTGCCAATAACGAAGCCGAAGCCATGAAAAAGTATGTCGGCAGCGATGATAATATTGTAGAAGTTTCCGGTATTATTACTTCTATTCAAAATGATACTTCGGGTATTTCATTTAATTTAAAAACAGACAATCCGATGCTTGGCGTGAATTGTATGCTCGATAAGTTTACAAAACAACCGCGCACCGATTTTAAAGTCGGTGATGTTGTTTTGTTGAAAGGTATCTGCACCGGCAAATTAATGGACGTGAACATGGATAGATGTGTGATGGAGTATTGATAATTGATTTATTAGTAATTTAGAAACCAATCACTAATAAACCAATAAACTAATAAACCAATAAATCCATGGATACAAACGAAGAAGTTTTAAATTTCAATAAAGGTAGAAGCGTCGAAATGTTGCGCTATAAATATGCGGCAATGAATCAAAGTGCTTTTAGTTTTTATCGCGGCACGGCACATTTATTTTATCAAGATATGCCTGCGGATGCGCCGATACTTAATGCACCACCGGTTTGGATTTGCGGCGATTTACATCTCGAAAATTTCGGCAGTTACAAAGGTGATAACCGTGTGGCGTATTTTGATGTCAATGATTTTGATGAATCAACGCTCGCTTCCGCACTGCTTGATCCCGCGCGATTGATGACGAGTATTTATGTGGCTTCCGATTTTTTGCGCATCAATAAACAGGAACGTGATCAACTTTCGAAAAAGTTTTTGGATACTTATGCCGACACACTTTCCAAAGGTTATATCCGATATTTGGAACAAGAAAGTTCAAAAGGTATTATTAAGGATTTTTTAAAAACGGTAGCGTTGCGCAAATTATCCGATTTTATTGCCGGCAGAGTTGAAAATAAAAAAGATAGAACAAAACTCATCATAGACAATAAAACGACGATGAGCGTGCCCAAAGAAATAAAAAAACAAGTAGCCGCTGCAATGGAAGCATGGGGCGATAAAACAGAACATCCTAAATATTATAAAATTAAAGACATCGCGTACCGCATTGCCGGTACCGGCAGTTTGGGCATCGAGCGGTATATTTTATTGATGGGCGGAAACGGGAAAAACGATAATTTTTTACTCGATGTGAAAGAAGCGCGTCCTTCTGTAGTAGAAACTTTTTTAAAAACGCCGAATTATCCGCACTTTGATTCGCAAGCAGAGCGTGTTATAGAATTGGAAAAACGAATTCAACCCGTGCCGCCGGCTTTATTGAGTACGATTAATTTTAACAAAAAAAGTTTTGTTATTAGAGAATTGCAACCAACATCAGATAAAATAAATTTGAGTTTACTTGCCGATAAAATCAAGAAACTGACGCAACTACTTGAACCGATGGCGCAAACTTTAGCGTGGGGTCAATTGCGCAGCGGTGGCAGACAAGGTTCGTCTGTGGCAGATACTTTAATAGCTTTCGGAAAAAATAAAAATGATTGGGAAAATCACGTACTTGATTTTGCAAAAAACTATTCCGAAAAAGTAAAATCTGATTATAAAAATTATGTTGTCGCGTATAAACAAAAGTTTTTTAAATAAATAAAAAACTCCCGGGCTACTTCTTTTAGCGGAGCCTAACAGCCCGAGAGTAATGTTCAGTAATTAAACCAAGATTTATTCACCATAGCCTACACGACAAATTTGTCAAAAAGGTTACAAAATTTTAACCAAAGATGAAACCAGTTTACATGATTTTCTCACTTTGTACACTCTGTGTTTTAATGTTTTCGTTTTATGCTTCCGGTCCGCCGGTAGGCGTAACGGGTGCGCCCGGCGAACTCACTTGCAGCACAACACCCGGATGTCATTTCGGCGGTACTTTCACCGGCACTATTGATATCACCGGTTTGCCGGCAACGGTAGTAGCCAATACGGTTTATACAATTACTTTTACGGTCAACAGTGCCACCGCAGTCAAAGGCGGATTTGAACTCACGTGTTTAGATAAATTAAACGCTGCTTGCGGTACGCTAACCGCCGGAACAGGACAAAGTGTAGATGCTACCACACCCAGACAATATGTAGCTCATACTTCTCCAAAAGCTTATGCGAGCGGTTCTATTGCTTGGACTTTCACCTGGAAAGCACCGGCAACTTTAGCATCTGGTCCAATAACGTTTTACGGTGCTTCTAATCTGACAAACGGTAACGGCGGTATGTCGGGCGACAATGCCATTACCATTGCAAAACAAGTTGCTTTCTCAACTATTTCTCCGACTGCAGACTTAGTTACAGAAGACCGGATAACACTTTCGCCAAACCCGACATCTCAAATAATGACGGTTCAGTTTCAACAAAATAATGTGACTGCACGTTTATCTCTTATTGATTTGTCCGGTAAAAATGTTTTGCAACAAAATGTGAGCAACAATACAAATATTAATGTGGCAGATTTGGCACGCGGTATTTATTTTGCGCGTTTTATTTTCGGTGACAATACGGTAGTAAAAAAAATTGAGTTAAATTAATCGGGATATTTGGGACATACTGACATTGGAAAAATTTATTGTACATTGTCAGTAAGTTCAATGTCAGTAAGTTCAATGTCCATCATCTAATAAAACTAATGAATAAAATCTTACTTCTTGTCGCGCTCATTTTCTTATCTGCGCCGATAATTGCGCAAAAACCGGGGGAGAGCATGATTGATCAAATCGGAACCGAAGATAAAAACGCGATTGAATACGTGAAATACAGTTTCAAAACAGATCGCGTAATCAATTTACATTCACTCGAAACAACAGCAAAGGGCGTAATGGATGTTAAAATTTCGCACAGGTTCGGTGTGATTGACAATAATTTTTACGATCTTTTTGGTTTAGATAATGCCACACAACGCATCGGTTTCGATTTCGGTTTAACTGATAACCTCTCTGTGGGTATCAATAGAAACAGCGTTCAAAAAGCATACGACGCCTTTGTGAGTTATAAATTTTTGCGTCAAAGTACAGGCGCACGAGAAATACCAATTACTGCGATTTTTTTATCGAGTATCGCGGTACAAACACAAGCCTTCTCTGACCCGACGCGTGTAAATTATTTTTCTTCGCGTTTGTTTTATACTAATCAACTCATAATCGGACGAAAATTTGATAATACTTTTAGTTTGGAATTAGTGCCGACGGTTGTACACAGAAATTTAGTAGCAACGACGACCGAAAAAAATACAGTTTTCGCGATGGGTATTGGCGGACGTGTGCGTCTCAACAAACGCTTAACGCTCAATGCCGAATATGTTTACGTTTTGCCGAACCAATTGGATCCTCAATATAAAAATTCGCTTTCAGTCGGTTTAGACATTGAAACCGGCGGACACGTTTTCCAATTACATTTTACAAACTCGCCTTCAATGTCGGAATATGCTTACGTCACGCAAACACCGGCAGATTGGGGTGCGCAAGCAGTTCGATTCGGTTTTAATGTCTCTCGTGTATTTACACTTTGGGGTAAAAAACCTGAAAAAAATTAAGTATCAAGAGTTTTTTTAGAAAAGAATTTTTATTTTTTTTATAAAATAACGCGCCGTGTATCTTTTTCAAAAAAGATACACGGCATTTTTGTTGTTTAAGAAATAAAACTAATGAAAAAGTTAAAAAAGCCCAAAAAATAAAATTATTTTTATTAAAAAATTATAAAAAATAAAAAAATATATTTTTATTTGTACCGGAATTTTACTTGAATTAAGAAAGAACCAATCAATATTTTTCGCAAGCACACTTTAACTGAATAATTTTCTAACAAACTTAAAATCTAAATTTATTTTATTTCTCAATCTTACCTACTGAAACTTAAACGTGTCGTGCCGCAACGGTATCGCCTTGTTTAATAAAACAAACAAAAAATCACTTACACTTTTACCAATACTTTCAAGATGAAAAGATTGATTATATCTCTATGTCTTTGTCTTTGCTATGGAAAAATAATTGGACAAACTTTTATGTTAGGTACTGATGTAGGTGGCGGTTCGAGTTACACTTATACTAACTACACGATGACTTATCAATCCAATAAAAATTTCTATCAACAAATAGTTACTGAAAATTTTGCTACAACGAGTGGCAGTAGGAAATGGGAATTTAATGCGGACAGTTATTTTAGTACTTGGCGTTCAAGTGGCGGAGAAACTCTGAGCGGCTACAATGCAGTTATACCACCGTCAAGTTCGGGTGCCTCAGCTTATTTTAGAGCAAGTTCAGGTGGATCAACTGCTAAAATGCCGGCAACTATAAACGGTGCAAAATATTATTTCAGAATCGCAGGTATTGCCGGACAAAACAATTATGTAAGCCAAAACATGATTGTAATGGAAGCTAACTTTACTCCCAATACCTTATCAAGTGCAAGTCACACAGTCGGCAATAATACAGTTTCACTGGGAACGCCGCTCAATTTAGGAGAATATTTGTATGTCCGTTATTCAACGACTTCAAATTTTGCAAGTTCTAATATTTCACTGGTGAGTACTTCCGGTACGGCAGGTACTTTTACTGTAGGCAATTGTGGTGGAATAGTTTACTATTATTTTTATACTTCCACTGTTACGCCGGCAAATATAAATGCGGCAGTAACAACAATGGGACAAAATGCGCACGATTTTGTTGCTTTGAACTATTTGAATAATAGTGGCAGTAATTATTCCGTAATGTTATCAAATCCGACACCAACCATTTCAGGGAGTACTTCCGTTTGCGGCGGTGTAAATATTACATTAACGGGAACCCCAACTGTTGCAAGTGGTTCAAGTTTTAACGGTGCTAACGCTTCAAATTATAGCTGGTCAAGTTCAAATACTGCAGCAGCTACTGTAAGTACTCCGGTGAGTACTGCCGTAACTGTAACCGGAACAACCGCCGGTGGCTCGACGACGATAACTTATACTATTAAAGATAATTTCGGGTGCAGTGGTTCAGGCACTTATGCTATTACTGCAAATCCCAAACCTGTAATTGTAAGTGCTATACCGGCAGGAACGACATGTAGTCATTACCCGGCTACTATTAATTTAACGGGATTAACACCAAACAGCACATTCAGTATGTATTATCGTGTTTTTTCTTATGGCAGTACACAAGTTGCTACAGGAATAACTTCAGACGCAAGTGGCAATGGTAATTTTCAAACGATAAATATACCAAGTAATGGTACAACCTCCGGATTAACGCCATACCAAATATTTCTCGACTCCATAAAAAATTCCACAACTACTTGTCTTAATAATAATATTGGCATCAATCCACTACTTACAATAAATAGAGGACCGTTACCAACCATATCAGGGAGCAACAGTGTGTGTATGGGTAATACTTTGAGTTTAACCGGTACACCCAATATTCAAACGGGTTCTTTTAGTTCATCTTCATGGATAAGTTCAAACACGGGTATAGCAACAGTAAACAGCAGCGGGTTAGTTACAACGGTAGCTGCGGGCAATAGCATTATTTCGTTCAAGGTAATTGACAGTCATAATTGCGACAGTACAGCAACCAGAAATATTACTGTCAATGCCAATCCCACCGTTTCAATTGCCGCGACGGAAAGTTCATGTACCAACAATGACAATAAAGTTTTATCCGGCGCAAGCGTGAATTTAACGGCATCCGGTTCGGGTGGTTCCGGTACTTATTCAACTTATACTTGGGATAATTCTTTGGGAACAGGTGCAATAAAAACGCCTATAGTAACTGCGACAACAACTTACAATGTAACAGTAACAGACAGCAACGGTTGCACGGGAACAAATTCAAAAACGGAAACATTAATTACTTCGCCTACTGTTTCAATCGCCGCTACCGAAAGTTCATGTACCGCCAATGACAATAAAGTTTTATCCGGCGCAAGCGTGAGTTTAACGGCATCCGGTTCCGGCGGTTCAGGTACTTATTCAACTTATACTTGGGATAATTCTTTGGGAACGGGTGCAACAAAAACACCAATGGTTTCGGCAACAACAACTTACAACGTAACGGTGACAGACAGCGACGGCTGCACGGGAACCAATGCACAAACGGAAACATTAATTACCGTGCCTACCGTTTCAATTGCCTCTACGGAAAATTCATGTACCGCCAATGACAATAAAGTTTTGTCCGGTGCGACGGTGAGTTTGATGGCATCCGGTTCGAGTGGTTCCGGTACTTATTCAAGTTATACTTGGGATAATTCTTTAGGAACAGGTACAACAAAAACACCAACGGTTTCGGCAACAACAACATACAACGTAACGGTGACGGACAGCAACGGCTGCACGGGAACCAATGCACAAACGGAAATTTTAATTACCGCTCCAAGTTTTTCTAATACTAAAATTGACGACCCTTGCCAAATTGGTGTCGGTTCAATAACAGTTACGCTGACAGGCGGAACACCGACTTATACAATCGCAGCTTGCGGCACAACCATTTCGCCAAGTCCGACACTCGGATCTTATGTAACAGTAACAGGTAGTCCGACAACTGTTGCATCAAGTGGCGGGTCTAAAACATTTTCAAATTTACAAGGTAACGCGATCTATAAATTTACCATAACGGATACGAATGGCTGCGCTGCTCAATAATAGAACGTGGCATATAAAATCATTTAAAATCAATCTTATAATTTATCACTTTTTTAATCAAACAATTCTATTATGTTTAAAAAAATCTCACTCATCTTACTTGTTGCAACCTTTATAGGTTTTGCGATAGAAACACAAGCACAAACTTGTTCCGGCAGTTTAACTGTTACGCTGACAGGTTCTGCAAGCGGCACGGCAACAACAGCACCAACCGGCAGTTCTTCACAAACTTTTTGTGCCGGTTCAAAAGTCAGTGACTTGGTTGCAACCGGAACAGCTATTCAATGGTATGCGGCGGCAACCGGCGGTTCGGCGGTTGCTACAACCACTGTATTGACTAACGGTACACATTACTACGCCAGTCAAACACCGTTAGGTGCATGCGAAAGTGTCGGACGTTTAGATGTTACTGCAACAGTAACACCACTTCCGGCAGTAGCATTAACAACTGGTACAGCTGTGCAAACTGTTTGTACTAATGTAGCAGTTACAAATATTACTTACACCGTTACAAATGCAACAGGCGCAACTGTATCAGGTTTACCTACGGGTGTATCGGGCTTTTATTCTGGAGGTATATTAACAATTTCGGGAACGCCTATTGCATCCGGTTCATTTAATTATACGGTGACAACAACCGGCGGATGTTCTCCGGCAGCCACTGCAACCGGTTCAATTACGGTGACACCGCTTCCTAGCGTGACATTAAGTTCAACAACCGGTACAGATGCTCAAACTGTTTGTAAGAACATAGCGATTACAAATATTACATATACGGTTCCAAATGTAACAGGTGCAATGGTATCAGGTTTACCCACAGGTGTAACAGGCGTATATTCCGCAGGTGTAGTAACAATTTCGGGAACGCCTACTGTATCCGGTTCATTTAATTATACGGTGACAACAACGGGCGGATGTTCGCCGGCAGCAACTGTAGCGGGTTCAATTACGGTGACGGCAACCCCGACATTAGTATTAAGTTCGGCAGCCGGTACAGATGCACAAACTGTTTGTAAAAATGTAGCAGTTACAAATATCACTTACGCTATTACAAATGCAACAGGCGCAACAGTGACAGGTTTACCGTCGGGTGTAACGGGTGCTTTTAGCACCGGTATATTCACAATTTCAGGCACGCCGACGGCATCGGGTACGTTTAGCTATACAGTAACAACTTCCGGCGGATGTTCTCCGGCAGCAACTGCAACCGGTTCAATTACGGTGACGGCAACGCCGACATTAGCATTGAGTTCGGCAGTCGGTACAGATGCTCAAACAGTTTGTAAAAATGTAGCGGTTACAAATATCACTTACGCTGTTACAAATGCAACAGGCGCAACAGTGACAGGTTTGCCGACAGGTGTAACGGGTTCATATTCCGTAGGGGTTGTAATAATTTCGGGAACGCCGACAGTATCCGGTGCGTTTACTTATACGGTGACGACAACGGGCGGATGTTCTCCTGCTGCAACTGGAACCGGTTCAATTACGGTAACGGCAACGCCGACATTAGCATTAAGTTCGGCAGCCGGTACAGATGCGCAAACTGTTTGTAATAATATCGCTGTTACAAATATCACTTACAGTGTTACAAATGCAACAAGCGCAACGGTATCAGGTTTGCCGACGGGCGTAACGGGTACATTCAGCGGAAGTACATTCACAATTTCGGGAACACCGACGGTGGCTGGTTCATTTCCTTATACTGTAACAACAACAGGCGGATGTTCTCCGGCAGCAACTGCAAGCGGTTCAATTGTAGTTAATCCTGCTATCGTAGCCGCTACTTGTACGCCCGTTCAAGATGCTTGTCAATTGAGTCAAGGACAAATAAAATTACAAGTTTCAGCCGGTACCGCACCATATACTGTAACGGCAACGAGCAATACAGTAGCACCGAGTCCGACGCCGGGAATAATCACACCTTTAACTGCACCTTCAGCAGATACAACAACTGATCCTGGTTATAGTGATTATTTATTTACAGGTTTGCCCGGTAATGCAGTGTATAAATTTAAAGTGGTAGATAGTAAAGGTTGTTCAATTGGCGGAACGGACTAATTAAAATTAAGAATTAAGCCTGCGAGGTCCATAAAGCCTCGCAGGTTAATTAAATGTCAATTCATGAAACGTTTTTTATGCTTTCTGATAATTGTTCTTGAAGTTTTTTTTCTGATGAAACTCAACGCGCAGTGTTCAGGCGCTTTAACAATTAATCTTACCGGTACAAATACCGGTGGTATTACAACACCTGCAAACAGCGGCGGCAATAAAATCAGTCAAACCGGCAATTTTACGATGACAGCTAATATGCCGGCAAGCGGAGAAACCGGGACTTGGTCAATCGTTACAACGACTTCAACGACAACACCTGTTATCAATGATATTTATTCGCCCACAACGACTGTTACAGGTTTGAGTAATTTAAAAACCGCGACTTTGCGTTGGACAATTACCAACGGTAAGTGTACAACCACTTCCGATTTAATTTTAAGAACCGATTATGCGTTACCCGTAGAGTTGTTACAATTCACGGCGCAAAAACAAAATCAAACTGTTTTATTAAATTGGATAACGGCTTCAGAAAAAGATAACAGTAAATTTATTGTCGAGCATTCTTCGGACGGCATAATTTTTTCGTCCATCGGAGAAATAAAAGGTGCCGGGAATTCATTCACCGAGCATAAATATGCATTCATTGATAAAACGCCGAACAACGGTATCAACTATTATCGTTTGCGCACCGTTGATTTTTCAGGTCAATTTACTTTGAGTAATATTATTTCCATTGATTTTTTATCGAAAAAAGCAGTAATTATTTATCCGAATCTGGTGACAGATATTTTAAATATCAATCTCACCACAGATACCGAAGGTAAAATATCTTACGACGTGATAAATAATGCCGGACAAAGCGTGATTTTCAAATCTTTGGTGTTAAAAAGCGGCTCAAATTTATTGGACTCAAATTTATCGGATTTGCCGAGCGGTATTTATTATTTGCGGTTCGAAGAAAAGTTTAACGTTGCACCCATTCGATTTATTAAAAATTAGTTGAGTAGACCTTGTGTTAAGGAATAAATAAATTATATAATCTTTATACGAAATTGTATTGTACTTAGATTCAAACCTATACCTTTACATCGTAAAAATACATCATAATTTATTACTTGTTCACATGAAATACACATTATTAAATGCAGCAACAGCTGCTATTTTTTTCTTATTACCCGCTTTATGCTTCAGCCAATCCGGTTACGTCCTATTTACAGCTGCCGGTAATATTAACAATTCCGGCACAACGAATGTAACCGGTGACATCGGTACTTTTGTTGGCGCGATTAATGGTTTTCCTCCGGGAATAATTTCCGGTCAAACACACGTAGCAGATGCATCATCTACACAAGCAGCATCTGATGTTGCGACGGCTTATGCTAATTTAAGTGCTATGACTTGCGGATCAGTTATCTCTGCCGGTTTGGGAAGCGGACAAACGCTCACACCTAATGTGTATTGCATAAATGCAGCTTCAACCTTAGATGGTGCATTAATTTTAGATGCGCAAGGCGATGCCGGTGCTACTTTTATTTTCAAAATAAACGGAGCTTTTACGACGGGAGTAGGTTCAACAATCACTTTGCTTAATTCTGCTTTGTGTACTCATGTTATTTTTCAAGTTTCGGGAGCAGTTTCTTTGGGTCAAGCTTCAAGTTTCAAAGGTACGATTATTAGCGGCGGAGCTATCAGTATATTGGAAAGTGCTTCAGTCACCGGCAAAGTTTATACAACTGCAGGCGCAATTAATTTAAGTAATAATGCTGTGGCATTAGGAATGGCACCTTCTGCATCAACAATTTCTGCAAACGGCGCTACAACTTTTTGTGACGGCACAAGTTTGATGCTTTTCGGCAATAATAACGGCGGCGTTTGGAGTACAGGAGCAACAACATCAACAATAACCGTTATCGGAAGTGGAGATTATTTTGTAACCAATTCAAATGATTGCGGCACTATCAACTCAAACCATATTGTAACTACTGTGGTGAACGCCGTTACTGTTTCAACCTCCGGGAGTAATCTCATCAGTAAAACCGGCAATTTTACGATGACAGCTAATACGCCGGCAAGCGGAGAAACCGGGACTTGGTCAATCGTCACAACGACTTCAACGACAACACCGGTTATCAATGATATTAACTCGCCGACAACAACTGTCACGGGTTTGAGTAATTTAAAAACTGCGACTTTGCGTTGGACAATTACCAACGGTACTTGTGCCACCACTTCCGATTTGATTTTAAGAACCGATTATGCGTTATCCGTAGAGTTGTTACAATTCACGGCGCAAAAACAAAATCAAATTGTTTTATTAAATTGGATAACGGCTTCGGAAAAAGACAACGGTAAATTTATTATCGAGCGTTCTTCGGACGGCATAATTTTTTCGCCAATCGGAGAAATAAAAGGTGCCGGGAATTCATTCACCGAAAATAAATATGCATTCATTGATAAAACGCCGAACAACGGTATCAACTACTATCGTTTACGCACCGTTGATTTTTCCGGGCAATTCACTTTGAGTAATATTATTTCTATTGATTTTTTATCGAAAAAAGCAGTAATTATTTATCCGAATCCGGTGACAGATATTTTAAATATCAATCTCACAACAGATACTGAAGGTAAAATATCTTACGACGTGATAAATAATGCCGGACAAAGCGTGATTTTCAAATCTTTGGTGTTAAAAAGCGGCTCAAATTTATTGGACTTAAATTTATCGAATTTGCCGAGCGGTATTTATTATTTGCGGTTCGAAGAAAAATTTGATGTGGCACCCATTCGATTTACTAAAAACTAAGTACTAATTGTTATTAAAAAATATCTCACAAAGTCGCTAAGAAAATCAAACATTTTAGCGGCTTTGCAGTTTTGCGAGACTTTTTTTTGATTTTCATCGCATTTTTTGTGCTATTCATCTAAAAAACAGATGAATAAAAATGTCAATCTGCATCTTTGATGTACAATTGCCCTTTATATTTACACTTTGTTTTGATTTAATATTCGAATTAAAAGTTACCGGCAATGAAAATTGATCATGCACTCGTTTTGCGTTTAGAAGAATTATCGCGTTTGGAACTCAGTACGCAAGAACGCGACAAACTGCGTAACAGTTTGAATGATATTTTAGTAATGGTAGAGAAGCTGAATGAACTGAATACCGACGGCGTTGAACCACTCGTGTATATCAATGAAGAAAGCAATAGTCGTTTGCGTGCGGATGAAGTGAGCAACGAAGTTTCAACGGCTAAAGCGTTGCAAAATGCGCCCGATAAAAACGAAAATTATTTTAGAGTACCAAAAGTGATAGACCTTTAGTAGTTGAAAATTGAAAGTTGAAAATGGCAAATCAACTTAGAACTTTCAGCTTTCAACTTTCAACTAAATATGACTCCTGTTATTGCTATAAAAGATTTGCGCAAAACCTACATCATGGGAACTGATGTAATCAATGCGTTGAAATCTATTACGATGAACATTTACACCAATGAATACGTGGCGTTGATGGGACCGTCAGGTTCCGGTAAATCTACGTTGATGAATTTGTTGGGTTGTTTAGATACGCCTTCGGAAGGTACGTATTTGCTCAACAATATTAACGTGAGCAGTATGACCGATTCGGAATTGGCGGAAGTGCGCAATAAAATGATCGGTTTTGTTTTTCAAACCTTTAATTTATTGCCGCGTATGTCGTCATTGGAAAATGTCGCATTGCCACTCGTTTATTCGGGTATAAAACAAATGGAGCGTTTGCAAAAAGCAGAATATGCACTCGAATCCGTCGGCTTACAAGATCGGATGATGCACAAGCCCAACGAACTTTCGGGCGGACAGCGTCAACGTGTGGCGATTGCGCGTGCTTTGGTAAATAATCCTGCCATCATTTTAGCCGATGAACCGACCGGTAATTTGGATACCAAAACGAGTGGCGAAATCATGGCTATTTTTGAAAAAATTCATAAACAAGGTAATACGGTTATTCTCGTCACACATGAGCCGGATATTGCTTTGTATGCGCACCGCATCATTCGTTTGCGCGATGGCTTAATCGAATCGGATACGAAGAATGAAAATGTTGTAATGGCACTTTAAATGAAAATTTACACAAAAACCGGTGATACCGGAAAAACATCTTTATTCGGAGGCGGGCGTGTGGCGAAAAATAATTTGCGCGTAGAGGCTTACGGTACTATTGACGAACTCAACGCCTTTGTCGGTCTGTTGCGAGATATAATTGGTGTAGAAGACTATAAAGTTTTTTTAGAAAAAATTCAGAACGAACTTTTTGTGATTGGTTCATTATTGGCAAGTACTTCCGATAAAAATAATTATTTGCCTAAACTATCTGAAACATCAATTCATGATATAGAAAAACAAATTGATGTTATGGAAACCGAATTGCCTGCTCTGAAAAATTTCATTCTTCCGGGTGGACACGTCATTAATTCGTATTGTCACATTGCTCGCACCGTTTGTCGGCGTGCAGAAAGAAACGTGGTTGCTCTATCCGCTAAAAAAAATACGAATATTAATTCGATAATACTCACTTATCTCAATCGCTTGTCCGATTATTTTTTTGTTTTGGCACGTATCATGAGTTTGAAGTTAGGCGTGCCGGAATCGGAATGGCATAAGTGATTTTTTTTGTCTTTTAAATGATTAGCCAAAATAAATTGTGAACAAATTTAGATAGTTTAGCTCATAAAATCTACTTCAAAAATGTTTTAAATGTCTTTCCCCAATTACTGTTATTGTTATTATTCGGTATGCCGACGTGATTACGCAAAGCATCTGTATGTTTTAGAACATAAAACTAAGAGCGTGAGAAAAAATAAATTAATTAGCGCAGTAGTTTACATAATTTTAATTGGCTGCATTTAATTGAATGATGATTTATTTTGAAACACACAACAAAGCTACCACTTGAATAGCTACAATTAATGCGAATAATGGGTTAAAAAAGCCGGAAAAGGAGTGCAGTTGCGATTGATCCGAAAATATGCGTCATCAAACCGCTTGTTGCTCTTACCTTAGATG
>JAYTNA010000008.1:0-2351 GCA_043748865.1 Saprospiraceae bacterium | reverse complement strand
GTTTATTTTCAAGAGTGGCAGTAAATGGACAACAGACGATGGACAATAGACAATGGATGATAGAAATTTTTTGTCCATTGTCTATCGTCCATTGTCTATTGTCTAAAATAAGAATTTGGAACGAAATTAGTGTATAGTAAAACGTGATGCAAAAACAAAAAGTAATAATAAATCAATATTTTGAAATACAAACATAAATCCTTTATTTTGCACCACTTTTTACGATTTTGATTTTTTGATTTTAGTTTTAAATTTTTTTATTCTGGAAAATCAAAATCAAAAAATCAAAAATCAAATTTGTAAACTTTTTTCAATCTAATAAATTACGGTAAAAATGGCAGTGATTCAGAAATTACGACAAAAGTCGGGTTTGATTCTTATTTTAATGATAGCAGCGATTGCAGCTTTTATTGGTATGTTACTTACACAAGACTCAAATCGTTCATGGGGACAATTAACGAGTGGTAATACTTCAACCGTTGCAAGTGTAGCGGGCAAAACTTTAGATATCAAAGAATTAAACAAAACGGCAGAAGCGATGTACGGCGCAAAAAGTAACGACATAAACGTACAAAATAAAATTTACGGCGATTTTGTTGATAATGCTATCATGGATAAAGAAGCCGATAAAGTTGGTTTGGGTATTTGTAAAGATGAGTTACTCGATTTGCAGTTCGGTGCAAATCCGAGTCCTGAAATTATGGGTAATCAATCGTTAGTAAACCCGGCAACAGGTGCCGTAGATATGAATCAATTGCAGCAAATTAAAACAATGATTCAAAACAATACGATGCAACCCATAGCTAAAGCGTATTGGGCTGAATTGGAAAACAATATAATCAAAGAAAGATTGCAAACAAAACTTGGCAATATCGTTTCAAAAGCATTGAACGCACCAACTTGGGCAGCCGACGAAGCGTATAAGCAAATGACAACACCGGCAAATTTTACGTATGTGCGCGTGCCTTTCGATCGCGTTGATGAAAAAGATGCGACTGTTACTGATGCCGATTACGAAAAATATTTCACGGAAAATAAAGCGAAATTTATAACCGATGAAGAAGCACGTTCAATTGAATACGTAGCTTTCAATGTAGTTCCGACGGTAGAAGATTCCATGAAAATTCGTGCAAAGGTAGAAGCCTTGAAAGATGAGTTTACAAAAACACTTAAAGATTCTGCTTTTGTCATCGGTAATAATGGTTTTTATGGCGACCAATATTTCAGTAAAGAAATGTTGCCGGTGAATATTAAAGATCCAATTTACGGCGCACCAATAGGTACAGTTATCGGACCTTTTGTTGACGGGAAACAATACGGTTTAGCAAAAATAGTTGATCGTCGTTCTGCACCGGATTCTGTGCGCTCCCGCCATATTCTTTTGAAATCTGCAACCGCACAAACGGAAGCAGACAGTTTGAAAAAACTTTTGGAAATTAATCCGGCACTTTGGGATTCTTTGAATAATAAATACAGTACGGATGTAGTTGCAAAAGCAAAAGGCGGTGATTTAGATTTTCAACCGCAGGGCAGAATGGTTGCACCTTTCAACGATTTAATTTTTTATAAAGCAACACCGGGTAAGTTTTATACAGTCGCCACACAATTCGGTGTGCACATCGTTCAAGTGACAAGCGTTAAACAAGGAAAAGCTGAACCGCGCATCAAAGTAGCATCTATCAGAGAATTGATTGCACCGAGCAATGAAACAGATAGAAAGGCATCAAGTTCTGCCGAAGATTTACTGACTAAAAGTAAAAATTTAGAAGAGTTACGTGCCAATGCGAAAGCACTTAATTTAACAATCGTACCTTCATCATCTTTCCGTGCAAGCGATCCGACACTCGGTGCATTAGGTCAAGCCAACGGGGTGCGTCAAATTTCGCGTTGGGCTTATGAATCAAAACCGGGCGAACGCGCAAAAAATACTTTTGCTTTGATAGAAGAAGGTGATACATATCCGAATAAATATATTGTAGCTGCTTTAAAAAGTATTCAACCCAAAGGCGTGCCTTCAATGACTGATGTAAAAGAACAATTAACGCCTTTCGTTAAAAACAGAAAAAAAGGTGAAGTACTTAAATCGCGCATAAAGAATACGGATTTAAATACGGTAGCGGCACAATTTAATTCCAAAATTGATACAGCGACGAATGTTACGTACAATGTATCTTTTGTTCCAAAACTCGGCAACGAAGCAGCTTTATTGGGTGCAGTATTTAATACAGCTGCCGGTAGTACAACACCGGCAGTCATCGGAGAAAGCGGCGTTTTTGTTGCGCAAGTTCAAAGTAAAAACACAGTTGATAATCCGACAGTAAATAAAGATATGTTGAAGCAACAAATGCCCG
>JAYTNA010000007.1:0-7832 GCA_043748865.1 Saprospiraceae bacterium | reverse complement strand
GCGAAAAAATTAGTTCGGATTCTAAAATTGTATTTATTCTCGGCAATGAAGTAGATGGTGTAAGTAATGCCGCTTTATTTTTTGCGGATAAAATTGTTGAGATTCCGCAATTCGGCACAAAACATTCTTTGAATGTGGCGGTTACGGCAGGGATTGTTGTTTGGGAATGGGTAAAAAATTGTAGAATAACGGATGAGGATAAGGATTATGTTTTACCTTTTTGATGTTTTCAAAATAATAAACTGCTTACTCTTACCAAGATTCGGTTCTTAGGTAATTCTACCGGAGAATTATATTACATCCTCATTTCTACGGCATAAAGAGTGTTTATTAATAATGCAGCTTATTTAATTAAAACTCTTTATGCCGGAGAAAAAACAAACAAAATTACATTTTCAAAAAAGACCCCGTCGGATTAACTAAACCCGAATTATCTGTGCTGATAAAGTGCATGCCTTTTTCAAAACTATTAATGCTGAAGTTTAAATAATTATTGCCTTGATTGATTTGTTTATCTTCTAATTTTAAACGTTTACCAAGCGCATCAAAAAAATAAAAAGTCATCATTTTTGATTCGATACTTTCCAATTCAATCGTAATAAAATCATTACTCGGATTCGGAAAAATGTTTTTGAACTTTGTAGCTTGGGTAATGAGCTTTGAATTATTTTGAGTTGCCGCATTAACACTTAAAGCTAAAGGGTCGGCACTAATCTTTATTGGCGGCGTACCGTACAAAGTAATTTGCGCCGAATTATTAGAAGTGAGTGCATCAACCGGTGTTGATGCCGTTAAAGTGGCGGAAGCAGTTACTGTCGGCGTTAAACTTTGAACATAAACAGGAACAGATAAAGTCGCCGAACCGGCGACGGCGAGTGTTGGAATTTGCCAATTAAAAACTTGTCCGCTACCATACCATTCTATCCAATTACCGTTTGTGGCTGTCGCTGTTCCACCCGTTACTAATCCGGCAGGAAATGGTACATTCACCGTAATATTATTATATACTTGCGTACCGATATTATTTACAGTGACAATCAAAGTAATCGTCGTGTTTGGTCCTGAAATCGTTAAAGGATTTGCTGTAATAGATACTGCCAAATCATTCGCATTTGAAACTTTGATGACGACTACACTAAAAGTGCAAGTTGATATATTATTTTTTGCATCGGTAGCGGTATAAGTAACGCCGGTAGTTCCGACATTAAAAGTTTGACCGGAAGTGTAATTGGAAGTCAGCGTTGGAAGGCTGCAATTATCTGAAACTGCCGGTGCTGTCCAATTAGCGGCAACGTTTGTACCGATAGTATTTACTGTAAGCGTTTGCGGGCAATTAATTATAACCGGCGGAACAGCATCAGTGGCACACGCATTTTTAGCGCAATCGAGTGGTGTTTCATTTGATAAAACCAATTTGAAATCGCCTTTTCTGCCGTCACTCAATGTGAAAAAGCCACTCAAACCTAATTTGTCTGTCACTTGTTCGTCAGCCCCGATACCTAATTGTGTGGCGGTATTTCTTCCGGCAATCGTCACCGCAGCATCTGTTCCGAATTTCATGGTGCCGGACATTCCCGTAAAATAAGTCCACCCAGCAGCAACACTCGTTAGTTTTCCGGTTTGACATAAATATAAACTCGGACTGCCTGTCGGTGCTGTTGTTGTGCCGCCGAAAAAAACGACATCTATCACAACCGGTTGCCATATTGCTGTTCTGAAAGTACCTTTTAAATTAGCAGTACCGTCGTTGTAATATTGAAAAATTAAATCTTGATCGCAATAAAGTAATGTGCCGGGGCAAGATGTCGTTGCGGAAGTTTCTAAAAACACACCGTAAGGCGACCATTTATTTTGAGTACAACCGCATTGATTCAATGAATTGGCGGCGGTGTATTTTTTGCAAGCCGGCGTTACCACTACATTAAAAGTACAGGTTGATTTATTATTTTTTTTGTCTAAAGCCGTATAAGTTACTGCTTTTGTGCCGATAGTGAATGTTGAACCGGAAGGCAAACTTGATGTTAAACTTTGAACACCGCAATTATCGGTTGCCGTTGGAGCGGTCCAAGTAGCAACGGCATTGATACCGTTTATAGAAGTTAACGATATATTTTGAGGACAATTATTAATCACCGGAAGTGTTACATCTCCCACACATGGGTCGGGAACTATTATACTGAAAGAGCAAGTTGATTTGTTATTTTTTTTGTCGAGTGCCGTATAAGTTACAAGTGTAGTTCCAATCGGAAATTTTGCACCGGAACTGAAATTAGAATTAAAACTTTGTAAGCCGCAATTATCCGTCGCTGTCGGAGCCGTCCAAGTGCCGATGGCATTAATACCGTTAGTACAAATAAAAGATAAATTTTGCGGACAATTAGCAATCACCGGTGCGGTTTTATCATTTAAACAATCCACTACATTCACATTGAATATGCAAGTTGCTTTATTATTTCTTTTGTCAAGAGCCGTGTAAGTCACAACCGTAGTACCGACGAGCAAAGTTACGCCTGAACTCAAATTGGAAATAAAACTTAATACACCGCAATTATCCGTTGCTGTCGGAGCTGTCCAAGTAACTACAGCATTGATACCATTGGCGGAACTTACCGACATGTTTTGGGGACAATTAATTATCACCGGTGATGTTACATCAATTATGCAAGGGTCAACTACAACGACATTAAAAGAACAAGTCGTTTTATTATTTTTATAATCAGTTGCAGTGTAAGTAACTGCAGTTGTACCAATCGGCAAAGTAACTCCCGAGTTATAATTAGAAGTTAAAGTTTGTACACCGCAATTATCCGTTGCAGTCGGTTCTGTCCAAATAATGATCGCATTAACGCCGTTTGTGGTATTTGTATAAATGGTTGGCGGACAATTTGAAAAAATCGGCGATGTTACATCTGTTAAGCAAGGATCAATCGATGCATTTTTGATAGGGATAATAATTGGTATTGCACTCAAAATGAAATTCGTTCCGTCGTAAAAACTATTCGGTACAAACGGACTTGTTTCACCATCTAATTGACACCAAGCCGCGGTGTTTGAAACATCAGGCATGTATGTTTTACCGTCAAAAATTAGCGGAATTGAACGACTGCCTTGCCCGTTCATGGCAATTATTTGTGCCAAAGTTTTTGTGGTGGTTAAATCGTTGATGTTTTGAGCTAACCAAGCGACCATATATTTCGGCACACCGTTTTTATCTTCTAAAATATACGAGTTAACATCGTTGTTTACCTCTTTCAAACAGCAATGAAATTTTGTATCACCGGCAATGCGCATAAATTTTTCGAGAGCGGCGAATTGATATTTTGAAGTTTTGTCCGTTTTCCAAACACCGCACGTTTGAAAAGCATAACCGCAAGCCGCAGGATCGTCAACGGCTTCATATAAAAAAGCGCGATTGATGCCGTAACGCTGCATCATTAAAATACTTCGGATATTATACACCGCTTGTGTAATACTTCCGAGGCCTAAACCGCCATAACATGGATCGGAATCGAACCCAAATTCCGTCAGATATAAATCTTGTTGGTTCATCGGATTGTCTTTCAACCAACGCCAAGCGTTTCTGATGTTCATAAATTCAGAACGTGCCGTACCGTTTGTCACATTTTCGGGATTTATAATCGGACGATTGCCGGCATCTTGTCTGTCGAAACTGTAAATGTGCGAATTATATCCGTCCAATTTACAACGTTGGTCGTTGCGTATGCGTGTGTTGATATAATCTTTTCTGTTTGCTTCATCGGAAGTTGGTGTGAGCGTATTTTCAGTATGAAATGCTTGGAAAGCTGCTGTGATTAACTTGAATTTATTAGTAGTTTCAGTACCGTAATAAGTATTCACACCGTCAATAAAAGCATCAACAATAAGTTGATAAAGTTTTGGGTCTGTATAACCGTAAGGTTCGTTGCCGATTTCAAGCACTTCAATTGCCGGTTTACAAGTTGCACAATCAGATGCTTTCGGTGCGTAAGTACGCGCCAACATCATTGCATAAGCTTTCGCGTTCAGTGTAATATCGAGATCACTCGGTCCCCAATCTTCTTTTAAAAACCACGCATTTGGAAATTTATATTTGGGTGCGTCTACTGCCGGAAAATCGCCGGAAAAAACATCAAGTGTTGCTTCAATACCGTGATTGTAAAAATCTGCTGCCGGTTTTATTTGTAAATAATTATAATTCATGTAATGCTCATAAGGATTTTGATAAATCCCTGCCGGCACTTGTTTAAGTATAATTGAATTATCTTTTTGAATTTCAGGATAAATTTTTATCGCATTGGGATCTGTACTTGAAGTAATTGGCGCACCGTCTTGACCTACAATAACATTCAAATTAATTAAATTACCGGCTAAAATCTGTTTACTGCGCGCGCGCGTCCAACCAACGTCATCTGAAAAAAGATCGCGCTCGCACGTGATATAATAACGCACATGAGAAAATACATCAGAAATTGATTTCTGTTTATTATCGTAACTTGTGCCTGTATATGTGCTGATGGTATTCATTAAACCGGTCGTAAAATTTACGCCAAGCATTTCTTTGAACGTCGGAATTTTACTATTGTCTTTTCCGAAATATACTTCGCTTTTCGTAGTCGGCACAACTATTTGCATTGCTTCTTTTAAAGAATTGGCATCTGTATTGGGCGTACAAGCGGGTGTTTGAGCGATTAAATTTCTCGTTAAAATAAATAATAGGGCAATAATCACATTGCCGAAATTTCGGGAGGTGGTAAAATTGTTCATGAAAATTTTTGATTCGGTTAAATAAAAAGGTTTTTTATAAGCGTATAATATTTAAGCGTATTAAGTAAATTGTAAAATTCATTCTCGGTCTATAATGCAAATTTAAAATAAAAAATTTGCATTGCCGGATTATTTTTGCCAAATCATTAACATTAACATTAAAACCGCTTCACGCGCAAGACAATTTTCATCAAAAAATCTATTGTATATATTATGTCCGATAAATCCAAAAACAAAAATCAAGAACGTATTGCAATTTTTGCTTCCGGTGCCGGGTCAAATGCACGAGAAATTTTGAAACATTTCGAACACCATAAACGTATCAAAGTAGTATTAATCGTAACGAACAAATTCGATGCCGGTGTGATACAAGTTGCAAAAGATTTCAATGTTGATGTCGCCATTATTTCAAAAATAATACTGAATGATGAGAAACAAATGTGTGTGATTTTAGAGAAACATAAAATATCTTTTATCGTTTTAGCAGGGTTTTTACTTTTGATGCCGGCGTATTTGATAAAACTTTTTCCGAAATGCATCATCAATATTCATCCGGCACTTTTGCCCAATTTTGGCGGCAAAGGTATGTACGGACGTTTTGTGCATGAAACCGTTAAAAATGCCGGCGTAACGGAAACAGGTATTACCATTCATTTTTGTAATGCACATTATGACGAAGGCGATATTATTTTTCAAGCAAAGTGCGCCATTGAAATTACCGATACTCCTGACGATATTGCACATAAAGTTCACGCACTCGAACATCAATATTATCCGAAAACGATTGAAAAGACAATAGACGAAAGACGATAGATAACAGAATAATAATGGACAAAATAAAAAATAAAAAAAATAAAACTATAGGCTGCATAAAACGTGGTCTATGGTCTGTTGTTTTTTGTTTTTTAAACTTATTCTTTACTAATGCTATTTTTGCGCAACCTACATTAACAAAACAAACCTACATAAAAATGGCACAAGCGGCAGAAAAAAACGGCAAATGGTCGGAAGCTGCCGTTGGGTTTGAAAATGCTTGGCAGTTACAACCGAAAAAATATGACTTGCTTTCTAAAGCAGCAATGCTTTATCAAAAATCGCGTGACTATATAAAAACAGCTCAATGTTATAAAATTTTAGTGGTACAACCGCAATTTGCATCCATGCGTTTAGATTATGCACGCGCCTTGCATCAAAGCGGACAATTCGACGATGCCATTCCGGAATATCTGTTGTACTTAAATAATTATGAGAAAAAAGATAGAGAGTTTGTTGCTGAAAAAATAGAAACGGACATCGCCGGTTGTGCAAAAGCTATTCGTGAAACAGATTCATTAAGCCGACAAAAAAATTTTGACCATTGGAGTTCCGATATAAAATTACTTTACAATGCACAAAACCCGGCAACAAGTGTTCGAAGTCCAATTTTGTTCAGCGATGATATTCTTTATTATCTAGCTCGTACACCAAAAGATACCGCTCTGATGCGTTCGCAATGGCTCAGCGGCGATTGGTCGCAAGGAGAACAAGTGCCGAATATGTCGGCTGTGACCGGTGGCGTGATTGAGAGCGGGGCATTTTCCGGAAACAGTAATGTGTTTTATTTTTCTCGACTTAACACTACTTCGGGAAATAAGAAAGATAAAGAAAAAAATACAGAGCCCTCAACACAATTATATCTTGTCGAGCGCGTGAATGATGCATGGTCTGCTCCGATATTATTGAACGAAAATATCAATTCACCTGCGTCCATGAATACGCAACCTTTTTCAATTGAAAAAGACGGGTATGAATATTTATTTTTTTCGAGCAATAGAAAGGGTGGGGCAGGAGGCATGGATATTTGGTTTAGCCGAAGATTGTTAAATCATCCTTTAACAGCTTTTGAACCGGCGCAGAATTGCGGAAAAATTATCAACACAGACGGTGACGAAATTACACCCTACTTTGATACCGAAACCGGCACACTTTATTTTTCTTCAAACAGTCGCCCGGCTTTTGGCGGATTTGATATTTTTCAATCTAAAGGTTGGGGTCAACAATGGTTAACGCCCACAAATATCGGACTGCCTTATAATTCTTGCGCTGATGATATTTATTTTCGTTGGAACAAATCGCACACACTAAATTTAGTGGTATCGAACAGATTATTTGGTTTGGAAAAAATAACTACGCAAGATGATGATTTATTTTCCTTCGTTGTAAAAAACAATACTAAAGATTTTTTTGTCAATGGCCGAGTATTCAATATATCAACCGGCGATTTAATTAAAAATGAGCGCGTCACACTTTACGAAAAAAAAGATAAAGATAATTTGCGCTTATTAAGTTCTATCATCAGTAACGATGGCTTGTTTCGTTTTCCGATTGTACCTAATAAATTATACAGTTTAGAAATTGAAAAAGACAGTTTTAATTTAAAAATTATTGAATTTTCTTCCGACATTTTAAAAGAAGATATCGCACAACCTATTTTTTTAAATAAAACTTATTTTGCAAATTATGAATCACGACTTACGAATCGCGACTTCGATAATCATACAACTGAAATTTTAGCTGATAAACCACTAATTAGCAATACACTAAAACCAAAAAATGTCGTACCCAAAAAACATATTGACGAACCGATACATCAACCTAATAGTTCAGTATCAAGTAAAGTAGTTTATAAAGTACAAGTATTAGCCTACGAAGAAATGGATTGGTCTGTAAAAAAACGCTTGATTCGGATTGAAGACATTGGCAATTTTGATACCGAAAAAATTAATATCAACGGTAAAAATTTTACGCGCGTTTTGTTTAGAGCTGTGCCTTCCTATTCGGAGGCTTTAACTGTTTTGCATGAAGTGAAAAATCGCTCGCTCAACGACGCTTTTATTGTGCGCTATGAAAATGGCAAAAGAACGACGAAATAATTTATCTCACAATCATCAATTTTTGTTGCGCAGTTCTGTTATCAATTTTATTTCTGACGTGTAGAAAATATAATCCCGTAGGAACATCTGCTACATTTAATGTAGAATTTTCGAGCGTTACTTTTTTCAATAACCTGCCGGTTAAATCATACAAAA
>JAYTNA010000006.1:0-4917 GCA_043748865.1 Saprospiraceae bacterium | reverse complement strand
TTGCGTTGCGTTGCGTTGCGTTGCGTTGGAATAATCTTCATAATAATAATTTTGGAATGAAAAATATCAGCAATTTACAAATGTACAACAAAAATTTGTATGCAGGCAATTTATAATGCTCCCTTAAAAGATTTTTAGTTTTTGAAATTGTTTTGTTAAGTATTTGGTTTCTTTCAACTCCTTAAAAAAATCTTTTACTGCCTGTAATAAATTACTACCTTTGTTGGTAGTGTTCGGATAGATACCAATTTTTCTTTTTAATCCTCAAACTGAAGTTTGGAGTTAGTCATTGAAATTTTTTTTGAAGAGCGTAAATCCAAAATCCAAAATCATGATACGTCGTCACTTCCTTACGCAATTATCTTCAGGTGCTTTGCTGCTTGCCGGCGAAGCGTTTCCGTTTTCCGCTTTCGGTTCTTCATTTGTGAAAAACGATTTGGTGCATCTCACCATTTTGCACACCAACGATGTACACAGTCGCATTGATCCTTTTCCGATGGATGGCACCGGCAATCAAGGTTTGGGTGGTGTACCGGCGCGTATGAAACTCATAAAAAAAGTGCGCGACAGTGAAAAAAATGTTTTGTTGCTCGATGCCGGCGATATTTTTCAAGGCACGCCTTATTTTAATTTGTACAACGGCGAATTGGAAATGAAACTCATGTCGCAAATGGGTTACGATGCTTCTACCGTAGGTAATCACGATTTTGATGCGGGTATGGAAAATTTAGCGAAGCAATTGCAGTTTGCAAATTTTCCGTTATTGAACGTTAATTACGATTTTTCTAATACGCCAATGAAAGGGCATACGCAACCGTATAAAATTTTTGTGAAAGAGGGTGTGCGTATAGGTGTTTTCGGTGTCGGTATCGCGTTAAAAGGTTTGGTGGCGGATGCACTTGCAGGTGCAACCGTTTATAACGACCCTTTAGACGTTGCCAATAAAACGGCAGCAACTTTAAAAAATGGAGAGAAATGCGATTACGTAATTTGTCTTTCGCATTTAGGATATAAATATGACAGAGCCGGTGAAAGTGATAAAATAGACGATGTTAAATTTGCAGAAGCATCACGCCACATTGATTTAATTATCGGTGGACACACGCATACTTTTTTAAAACAACCGGACATTCGCAAAAATTTGGATGGCAGTCCGGTCATAATCAATCAAGTAGGTTGGGCAGGTATTATGCTTGGCAGGATTGATGTAACTTTTGAACGCGGAAAATCTAATCGCTGTGAAACTTGTAAAAATATAATTGTTGGATAGTTTCGTTATCGGTTATTCGTTATCGGTTATTCTTCTAGTATTACTTGATAACCGATAACGAATAACCGATAACCGATAACCGAACTAAAAGCATGAAAAAAAAATCTTTATCCCTTCTTTTTCTTTTTTACTTTCTTTTTTCAATTGCATCTACTTACGCTCAAATTCCTCCGTCTAATTTTCGTTTGCGCAGCAAACTGAATTTTGCCGGCGGCTTGGCAAATATCTATGGGTATACAGCACGTGGACGCGAATATGCACTTGCCGGCTCCAATACCGGTATGGAAATTATTGACATTACGAATCCGGATGCACCGAAATTGATAAAACATATTCCGGCTTTGCAAAGTCTTTGGCGAGAAGTAAAAGTTTATCGCGATTACGCTTACGTGACCACTGAAGCTGCGGGACAAGGCACACAAATTGTCAATCTTGCAAGTTTGCCGGACACCAATGTCGTTTATAAAAGTATTTCCGGACCCGATAGTATTCTCACGGTTATATCACGCTCACATTCATTGCATATTGATACGGCAAAAGGTTTTTTGTATTTATATGGCGGCATTACAACTTATAAAGATTTGGGCAATACCGCCGGTGCAGTTGTTATGGATATAAAAACCGACCCTTGGAATCCGAAATTTGTGGGACGCTATACGACCAATTATATTCATGATGGTTATGTAGAAAATGATACGTGTTGGAGTGCACAAATTAACAGAGGTACACTCACAGTCATAGATTTTCGAGATAAGAAAAATCCGATAACGCTCGGAGAAGTAAAAACACCTTTAGCTTTTACGCATAATACTTGGCTTTCTACAGATCATAAAACTTGTTTTACGACAGATGAAAAAGTCGGTTCTTATCTGGCATCTTACGACGTAACTGACTTGACGAATATTCGTTTGCTCGACAAAGTGCAATCTTTTTCTCCTAATACTATCGTTCACAACACACACATCCGCAACGATTACGCGATTACATCTTGGTATTCCGACGGTGTGCTGATTCATGACGTACACCGCCCGCATAATATGGTGCAAGTTGCACAGTACGATACGTATCAATGCGGCGGCGTGCCGGAATTTGTCGGCACATGGGGTGCGTTTCCGTTTTTTCCTTCGGGCAATATTGTACTCTCCAATCTAGTTTCTGGCGATTTTTTTGTGCTCACACCGAATTATCAACGCGCTTGTTATTTAGAAGGAAAAATTACGGATGCCGGAACCGGACAACCGATAACGGGTGTGCGCGTAAAAATTAATTCCGATGATGCCGATAAAAAAGCGGTGAGTGATGATAAAGGGAATTTTTATACGGGACAGTTAACACCGGGGTTTTTTTCTGTCACCTTTTCAAAAACCGGTTATCAATCAATAGAAAAATTTTATGCGCTGAACACGGCACAAGTAGTAACGGATTCTGTTGCACTAAAACCGGCGAAAAAAATTACGGTGTCAGGGAAAGTTTTAAAAAATGTTTCTGTCAGATTATCGAACAACAGTGATGAATATTTTACTAAAACAGACAGCATCGGCAATTTTTCAATTCCGAATGTCAATTCAGGCAGTTACAGACTGCAACTTGATGCGTGGGGTAGCTTTTTTTCAGATAATAATATATCTATTCAAAATGATACCGTACTAACGAAATTTTCAACTGCCATAGACGCTAAAATCATTAGAGATGATTTTTGGAGTGATTTAGGTTGGCAAGTAGAAGGTAATACTGCCGCACCAGGCTCATGGATTCGCACTAATCCGAAAGTTTCGATGGGTGAAACCGGTTATCTATGGCGACCCGCAAAAACATTTTCTAACTGTACCAACTGTTACGAAGATACGTATTTTTATACCACCGGTGACGGCAATTGTATTGCAGGTAATAATGCATTAGTCAATAATACGACGACTTTAGTATCGCCTTCAATTGCTTCAAGTTTTGTAAAACAAATTGCGGCAACAATGAACCTAAATTATTGGTACACAAATCGAGATACGCTTACAAATCAAGGTGGAAGTTTAAAAATTTACGCGCGCAGCGGTGCTGCCGAGCAAGAATTATTTAGTGTATCAACTTCACAACCCAAATGGCGCAATGCATTTATTAATTTGGGTAATATCATTCCTCAAGCCGATAGTTTTAAAATTGTCATCAAAGCCACGAGTAACGGCAGTGATTTTACAGAAGCTGCGGTAGATGCTGTTGCTTTATTGCAATTGACACCTACAATTGATATAAATAATACCTTCACGCTTGAAGCCGAACCCAATCCGTTTTCATCAACGTGTACAATTCATTTCGATTTAGGTAGCGGCACACAACGCGCCGAAATTCAAGTGTATAATTTAGTCGGACAATTGGTGGAAAGAAAAAAAATTAACACCGGTGATACCAGTTCAGACATCGGACAAGATTTACCGACCGGTGTATATTTAGCGAAAATTGTAACGGAAAGTAAAATTAGTAAAACGTTGAAATTGGTGAAACAGTTATAGGTTATGGGTTATGGTTTATTAGTTATAAAAAAAATCTGTAACCAATACAGGTTCTTTTTTCGGCGACTTCAATAAGTGTCGTGTATTTATAGAGAATACAAATATCACAATTTCGACTCTTGCATAGTCGCATATTCGAATTTTACTTTCATAGTTCTTTGATAAGCACTTAACACATGGCAAGAGTCGAGCATTACTTCGGATGTTTTCTTTTTACACTTAACCTCTAAAATAAGTCTAAGGTAAGAATTAGTTAAAACTTTTATTGAAAAGGGGGGTTAACATTTAACAAAAGTTTAAATATCGCGTATAAAGATTTGAAAGAATTCAAATAAAAATACCGTATCAAAACTAATACCACATGAAAAAAAGATTTCTCTTTCTTATCTCAATTTTATTCGTCACTTTTTTGGGTAAGGCTCAACAAAATTACGTCCCCGGTGAAATAACAAAATTGAATGGCGAAGTAGTCAGCGGACTAATTGATTACCAAGAATGGAAAATTAACCCGATCAATATTAATTTCAAAACAACGAACACATCGGTCATAAAAACTTATTCTGTTAAAGATTTAGAGAGTTTTATGATTGCGGGTAAAAAAGAACTTTACCAAAAAGCAGTCATGGGAATAAATGCAGAAAAAGCAAATGAAGATGATTTTGTTGAGTATGAAAGCCTGAAAGAAGCTTATTTATATGCAAAGGATAAAGTGCATATCGACAGTGTTTTTTTACTCGCATTGATTCGCGGTGATTTAAATCTTTATTCGCTTTACGACAAAGAAAAAGCAGCATTATTTTATTCAAAAAGGCAATGACTCTATTAAAGAGTTAGAATATCATCTTTACGTGATTAAAAAAGATGACATCAGACAAATAATCAGATCTAAAGAGTACATACTTCAGATTCAAAAACTAACAAATGACTGTCCGGCGTTTCAGATGGATGTCAAGACCATCACCTTTACGGAAAAAGAATTGGTAAAATATGTGACGGCGTACAACAAATGCAAAGGAGGTACTCAATACCTAAAAGCAAAAGACACAACGATAAATACATTTTATCTTTTAGGTGGTTTCGTTCAACCAATTACTCGATCAACTTATTTTGACGTAATAAGTACCGGCAACAAAGGTACAATTACGC
>JAYTNA010000005.1:0-2400 GCA_043748865.1 Saprospiraceae bacterium | reverse complement strand
ACGTACAAAAAAAAAGCCATCGAACTCGCCATCACAGAAGCCAAAGGCGATTTAATTATCACAACAGATGCCGATTGCACAGTTCCCGAAAATTGGTTGAGCCTGATTACCGGATTTTATGAAACCACTTCGGCGCGTTTCATCGCTGCACCCGTAAATTTTCACGGAGAGAAAAATATTTTAGAAAAATTTCAATCTTTAGATTATATCGGCATGATGGGTATTACCGGTGCCGGTGTTTGCGGCGGTTTTATGAATATGTGCAACGGTGCAAATTTAGCTTACGAAAAAAAATTATTTTATGAAGTCGGTGGTTTTCGCGGTATTGACCACATCGCGAGCGGCGATGATATGCTTTTAATGCAAAAAATTGCGCAATTACAACCCGTAGGCACTATCGGATTTATAAAAAATAAAGAAGCCGTTGTACATTCAACCGCACAACCAACGGTCGAAAATTTTTTAACGCAACGGCGGCGGTGGGCATCAAAATCGTCGAGTTATACGGAATGGTTTACGGTTTTTCAATTGGCGGTCGTTTTACTTTTTTGCGCGAGTATATTCGTAAATTTTATTTTATTTTTTATTTTTCCTTCTCCCGAAAAATATTTTTTACTGCCGGCAATGTGCGTAAAAATTTTTGCCGATTATTTTTTCCTGTCAAGCATGACGCGTTTTTTTATGCGCCGCGATTTGATGCGTCATTTTTTTCCGTCACAATTTTTGCATATTATTTATATCGTAGTTGTTGGCTGCGTTTCTCAATTGAAAAAAACTTATGTTTGGAAGGGGAGAAGAGTTAAATGAAAAACTACTAATTCGGAGGTTTATTTATTTCGCATTCCTTATCCGATGTGTTTTCAAATCCAAACTAAATTTATCGAACAAAAAGCTCTTAGGTTTTTGGTTATCGTTTTCAATAGGCAGCGCAAAGTATCATTCCTTAATGGTGCAAATAAAACGATTTCGGAATAAACAAAGTTTCGCCGGCACAAAAAATTGGAAAAATAACGAAAGTAGAATCTCAGAAGAAAATATTAATTACCCACGTATTATTTTAAAGAAAAAGAACTGCGATAGACTCGAGCGTTAAAAGTTATACTTTATATTTACAGGCTCGTCCCGGCTTCGCGGGAAAAGTGAGTGAAAAGTATAAGCTAAGTAAATTACCATTATTCATTAAAAGTGCGCATCGAATTAAATCTGCCGGCATTTCAATACAATCTTGTGATAGAAAAACGAAACGAAAAGCAAAATATGAAGTCTGCTTATGTCGTTTTCGATCCTGTACGTAAAAAAAAATTCGTACTCACACGGGAAGAAATCATTCGCCAGTTGATGTTGCAATATTTAATGATTGAAAAAAAATATCCGAGTGCACGTATCCGCGTTGAAAAAGGATTGAAGGTAAATACCCGTCTCAAGCGTTGCGATATTTTAATTTATAATCGGCAAGCGCAACCTTTCATACTTGTTGAATGTAAATCACCGGAAGTAGAAATTGATGATATTGTTTTTGAACAAATTGCACGTTACAATTTAACCTTGCAAGTACCTTATCTTATCGTCACTAACGGTATTACTACTTATTGTTGTAAAATGAATTTGTCGGAAAAAAGTTGGAATTTTTTAAATGATATACCTATTTTTGATGCTGGAATATGAATTGGTTGATTGGTTGATTGGTTAGTCAGTTAGTTAGTTAGTCTGTATTCTAAAAATTTAGACTAACCGACTAACTAACTGACCGACTAACCGACTAACCGACTAACTGACTAACCGACTAATTATGCCAAAAGATAAATTTTTAATACTCGGCGCGAACGGAAAAATCGGTACGGGATTGACCAAAGCATTGCGAGAAATACACGGGCAAGAACAAGTTATCGCAACGGATATACATTTGCCGATTGACGGCGCTTCTCATTTGCCTTTTGATAAGTTAGATGCTACTGACGGTTCAAAAATGGCGTATCTCGTTGAAAAGTACCGCATCACGCATATTTATCACTTAGCCGCAATTTTATCTACAAAAGGTGAAATTAATCCGCTTAATATGTGGGATGTGAACATGAAATGTTTCTTCAATGTTTTGGAAGCAGCGCGCAGTTTCAAAATAAAAAAAGTATTTTTTCCGTCGAGTATTGCCGTATTCGGTTCCAACACGCCGCGGTTAAATACGCCTCAAGATACCATCAGAACACCCGAGACAGTTTACGGTATGAGTAAAGTTGCTGCCGAAAACTGGTGTAGTTATTATTTTAAAAAATATGGGGTTGATGTGCGTTCGTTGCGTTATCCCTGCATCATTCATAAAACAGAATCAACTGGTAGTACCGGCGATTTTGCTGTTGATATGATAAAAAGTGCCGTCACCGGTGCCGCCAACGAATGTTTTAT
>JAYTNA010000004.1:0-6411 GCA_043748865.1 Saprospiraceae bacterium | reverse complement strand
AAAAATGCTACAAAACTTGACTTGCATTTTGATAGCGTTGGTTGGCACGCTATTTATAAAATTCATCACTGGTGTGTAGATACTTTCAGTAAAGGCAGCGTTTTTTTAGCCGGCGACGCGGCACATATTCACAGTCCGGCAGGCGGACAAGGTATGAACACCGGATTGCAAGATGCTCACAACTTAACTTGGAAAATGGCTTTTGTTTTGAAAGGCATTGCTAAGTCTGCATTGTTGACGACCTACAACGAAGAAAGATTACCATTTGCAAAATCGCTTTTAAACTCAACCGATAAAGGATTTACAATATTAGCCGGTGACGGTTGGTTTGTCAGAAATTTTAGAAAATATATTTTACTCTCGCTTATCGGAAAACTCTTGGCGATAAAAAAAGTGCGGGTATTCGCTTTCAAAAAAGTTTCTCAAATTGCTTACTCCTATAACCGACAAACATTGGCATATTCAAATACAAAACAGAAATTAAATTTTAAAGCCGGTGACAGATTTCCATATATCGGAAGCGGTACATTGAAAAATTTTGAAGCACCGGTCTTTCATCTTGCCTGTATTTCAAATGCGCCTGTTTTAGAAAGTGATAGAAATAAAATTAAAAATACTTTTCCTTTTGAGGTTAATATCATTGAAAACAGAATCACGGAAGCATGGAAAAAATTCGGCGTTACATCTACACTTTATATTTTAGTGCGACCGGATCATCACATCTTGTATATCGCCGATAAATTAGAGGAAACGGAAATTAAAAAACTTTTAGCTAAATATTTTTAAATACAGAGCTTATTTTAAAATTTTTAATGTGCGCTAATGTGGATAAATGTCCCGTGCGTTGCGTAGTATAATTTTTCTATTCCCGCCAAAAACTTTTCGGATAATGGTTCATTATCTCAATAACCCCGAACTAGGTTTATAAAAATTTGTTTGACCATGAGAGCTACGGGCGAATTAAAATTAAAAAATCAATTAAACAAATTATCCATCGTTACTTCATTTTAAACAAGTAGATTAGCATATTTATTTTTTTCGACACCGTAATTCGTAATTATTGTCAGAAATACTCCTTTTTTCTTTCAATAATAGAGGATGTATTATTCATAATAAGCCAAATTTTTCATTCAGTTTATCCCCTGCATCAAAACCAATTTACTATATTCTCCACCCATCTGTACGAGCATATCGTGCGTGCCGCGTTCAATAATTTCACCGTCCTTCATTACAACAATTAAATCTGCTTCTTTAATTGTTGCTAAACGGTGGGCGATGACGAGTGCTGTTCTGCCGCGCATTAAAGTATTGAGTGCGGTTTGCACCAATTGTTCACTTTCGCTGTCGAGTGCAGAAGTGGCTTCATCAAGAATGAGAATTTCCGGATTACGCAACAAGGCACGCGCTATCGTAAGTCGTTGACGTTGTCCGCCACTCAATTTTGTGCCTCTGTCGCCGATGTTAGTCAAATATTTGTCGGACATCACGTCAATAAAATCGGCAGCTTGTGCGGCTTGTGCAGCTTCTTTGAGTTTTGAGTTTTGAGTTTTGAGTTTTGAGGAACTATCCATCGAAAGCTCATAGCTTATAGCTAAAGGCTCATCGCTAAAACCGAAAATAATATTATTCGCCACCGTATCATTAAATAAAAGAGCTTCTTGCGTGACGATGCCGAGCAGGGCGCGTAAATCGTAAAGTTTGATTTTTTTAATATTGATGCCGTCAATCAAAATTTCTCCGTCGGTGACATCATAAAAACGAGGCAATAAATCGGCGAGTGTACTTTTTCCGCTGCCGGATGCGCCGACGAGTGCGACGATTTTTCCTTTAGGAATTGTTAGATTAATATTTTTTAAAACTTTTTTATCGGATTTATTTACATAATTGAACGACACATTTCTAAATTCAATGGCGGTGTCAAAAGATTTTTTTTCAACGGCATTGGCTGTGTCGCTAATTGTTTCATCGGCATCGAGCATATAATTGATGCGCTCTAAAGCGGCAGTGCCTTTTTGAATATTGTAATACGCTTGCGATAAAGATTTGGCAGGATCAATAACTGTAAAAAATGCGTACAAAAACGCAATGAATTTCGACGGCGTGAGTTCACCGGTTTGCACTTGTTTGAAACCGTACCAGACTAAAACGCAAACTATAGAAATACCCAAAAATTCCGTCAACGGCGATGATAAATCGCGCCGGCGAATCGCGCCGTTCATCACGCGGCGATAAGTGTTGTTTTCAATTGAAAATTTTTGAGTTTGATATTTTTCGGCATTGAACCCTTTTATCACGCGCATACCGGACAAACCTTCTTCGAGTACAGAAACAATATTGCCAAGTTTTTCTTGCGATAATCGCGATTCGCGTTTCAATGCTCGACCGATGCCGCCGATAATCACACCGGTGACAAGCATTAAAACCAAAACAAAAAGCGTGAGGTGCGGCGAAAGCGCAATCATAATAATAACGGCTCCGATTAAACTCAAAGGTTCGCGCACCACCGTTTCCAGCACATTCAAAATGCTCCACTCCACTTCACTGACATCATTCATCACGCGACTCATTAAATCGCCTTTGCGTTCTTCGCTGAAATAACTTAACGGTAGGCGCATACTTTTTTCAAAAAGTTGTTGACGCAAATCCCGTACAACACCGGTGCGTAAGGGTGTGATAAAATAGACGGCAAAATAGCGGAAAAAATTTTTGAAAAAAAACGATAATGCCATTGCAAGGCAGACGTAAATCAAAGCGCGTTCATCGCCGAAACGGGTTTTAAGTTCGTAGAGTTGGTAGTAAAAATAATCTTTGAAGTAACCGATTGAAAGTGTAAATGCCGGTAAAATTGGCGCAGTCGTTGAGGTTTGTTTCAACAACACATCTAAAAACGGGACAAGCACCGGAATACTTATCAGCGAAAAAAAAACCATCAATATATTACACAACACATTCAGCCACGCATATTGAGCATATTTGCGAATGTATTGAAAAAGTTGGCGGAGTGCAGTCATACATATAAGTAAGGAACAATGAATATTGAAAATGCGAAATTAACCATAAATTTTAAATAAAAATTCCGCACCTTGAAACGGTGTCATCTCACCGGACAAAATCTTTTTTTCTATTTCCGGTAAAAGTTTTTGTATTTTCGGATGATTATAAAAATAATTGCGCATTTTTTTTTCAATTGTATCGTGCAACCAAAATTGCGCTTGTTCGCGCCGGTGTTGAAGTAAATAACCTGAATTCAGCGTATGTGCGTAATACCGATTTATTTTTTCAAAAACAATATCAATACCTTCATTTTTTAGTGCGGCGCACAATTCCACTTCCGGCACCCAATTACTAGGTTTCGGCGGTAAAAACTTGAGCGCGTTTTTATAAAACATGCGTGCTTGTTTCGCCGCAACAGGTTGCGCATCAGCTTTATTAACGACAATTAAATCTGCCATTTCAACAATCCCGCGTTTGATGCCCTGCAATTCATCGCCGGCACCGGGCAGCAGCAGTAAAATAAAAAAATCGGTGAGCGCGTGAACCGCTACTTCCGATTGACCAACACCGACAGTTTCGATGATAATAAAATCAAATCCGGCAGCTTCACATAAAATAATTGTTTCGCGCGTTGTGCGTGCCACACCGCCAAGATTATCTCCTGTCGGCGACGGACGAATAAAAGCATTTTCATTCACGGAAAGTTTTGCCATGCGCGTTTTGTCTCCCATGATACTGCCTTTCGTGATTTTACTCGACGGGTCAATTGCTAATACTGCAACTTTTTTTCCATGCGCGCAAGCATATTCACCTAACGCTTCAATAAAAGTACTTTTACCGACACCCGGCACACCCGTTATGCCGATGCGTTCGCTGCGCCCGCTCATAGGCAAACACGCTTCAATAATTTGTTGCGCTAAAAGTTTATGATCTTGTCGCGTACTTTCTAAAAGCGTAATAGCTTGACTTAAAATAGTTCTGTCACCTTGCCGAATACCTTCAACGATTTCCGGTACCGATAAAGCAGTGCGTCTTTTTATTTTTCCGAATTGCGGGTTGATACTTTCCATTTTATTAGTCGGTTTGTGAATAATTCAGTGTTTGAATAAAAATTTTCGGAATCTTCAAGATTCAGCAAATTCTTATACAAACACCGACTAACCGACTTGAACAACAAAATTAGTCAAAAAATTTGCGTACTTATGAAAAGCGTTCTAACTTTGCGGAAATTTTTTCATATTTGATGTCTAACAATTTTACATATTGGTTCTGTCGTTTTTTCTTTTACACATTGTTCGGTAAGAGAGGCACACCTTTTGTACAATTATAACAGTTAAAATAATACGCAACAAATAGGAGTTCCTTATAAGGGACTCTTTTTTTTTATTAGTCGGTGAGTCGAATTAAATTATGAACGAAAAACTGTGGCGCGTAGCCATTCAAGGTGTGAAAGGTGCTTTTCATGATGTGGCAGCGCACTATTTTCATGTCGGTGAAAAAATAGAATTGATTGATTCCGAAACTTTCGATGAATTGATAATTAATGTTGAAACCGGAAAAGCGGATGCAGCAGTAATGGCGATTGAAAATACAATTGCCGGCAGTCTTTTACGCAATTACAATCTAATTGACAACAGCAGTTTAAAAATTCACGGCGAAATTTTTCTGCGGATTAAACAAAACTTGATGGCTTTGCCGGGCATGAAAATTGCCGATTTGCGTGAAGTACATTCGCATCCAATTGCACTTCAACAATGCGTGGAGTTTTTTAAACAATATCCGAAAATACGGTTGGTTGAAACAACTGATACGGCTTTGGAAGCGCAAAAAATCCGGAAACATCAATCGCGTACAATTGGCGCAGTGGCTTCTGCACGTGCTGCGGAAATTTACAACTTGGATTTACTCGCTGAAAGTATCGAAACTTTTAAACAAAATTATACGCGCTTTTTGTATCTATCTAAGCACGATATCTCTTTTGATATGAATGATGCCAAGCAGTTGCATAAAGTTTCGTTGGTATTTACGGCAGCGCATTCGGTTGGAAGTTTGCACCACGTTTTGGCAATTTTAGCAATTCATCAATGTAATTTAACGAAAATACAATCTGCACCCATCATGGATAAACCTTGGGAGTATATGTTCTTCGTTGATTTCGCAATGGAAGACGTGTCGCGGTATGAAGAAATTATTGAAAAATTGCGCTCCGTCACCGGATCTCTAAAAGTTTTCGGTTTATACAAATCAGGGAAATACTTTGAATAGTTGTTAGTTGTTAGTTGTTAATTGTTAGTTGTTAGTTTCGGAATGAGAATTGCCGGAATTAACCTAATCTTCAAAATTAGCCATTACCAACTAACCATTAACAATTAACAACTAACAATTAATTATGAAACTTGCTTCTCGCTTAAACAACGTCAACGAATATTATTTTTCTAAAAAACTGCGCGAAATTGCTGAATTGAATGCGCAAGGCAAAGCGATAATCAATCTCGGTATTGGCAGCCCGGATTTAATGCCGTCGGAAAAAATAATTACTGTACTTTCCGAAAAAGCAGTTTTACCGAATGTGCATGGCTATCAAAGCTATCATGGTGCGCCGCAATTGCGTGGAGCGATTGCACAATTTTATAAAAAACATTACAGCGCGGAAATTAATCCCGCCAACGAAATTTTACCGCTCATCGGTTCGAAAGAAGGTATCATGCACATTTGTATGACTTATCTGGAACACGGGGACGTAGCATTGGTACCGAATCCGGGTTATCCGACTTATCGTTCTGCCGTTACATTAGCCGGTGCGAAGGTTTTGGAGTACAAACTCTCCGAAAAAAACGGTTGGTTAATTGATTTTGAAGCACTCGCAAAACGCAATTTATCGAAAGTAAAATTGATGTTCGTCAATTATCCTCAAATGCCGACAGGTACACCGGCAACGCGAGAATTTTTTGACAAACTTATTTCTTTTGCAACAGTGCATGATATTTTAATTGTTCACGATAACCCGTACAGCTTTATTTTAAATGCAGAACCGATGTCTATTTGCAACAGCGCAGGTTGGCGCGATTGTGCGGTGGAGCTCAATTCACTTTCAAAAAGCCACAACATGGCGGGTTGGCGTATCGGTTGGTTAGTCGGAAAAGCGGAGCATGTGAGTGAAGTTATTCGTTTTAAATCGAATATGGATAGTGGTATGTTTTTGCCGATGCAACTTGCGGCAGTAGAAGCACTCAACGCAGAAGATTCTTGGCATTCAGATTTGAATAAAATTTATGCCCGCCGACAAAAAAAAGCGATGGAATTACTCAAAATTTTAGATTGCAAGTTCAGCAAAAAACAACAAGGTTTATTCGTGTGGGCAAAAGTTCCAAAGCAATACAAAGATGGTTACGAATTGGCGGATAAAATTTTGTACGG
>JAYTNA010000003.1:0-1548 GCA_043748865.1 Saprospiraceae bacterium | reverse complement strand
TGACGGAAAAATGATTGCAGACAGAGAAAATTTGACAGATACTTTAACACAAAACGATGAAGTTTTAATTTTTCAAGCATTGTCGGGCGGATAATCTTTTAATGATGCCTATTATTTTTGACTAACTAACTAACCCACTAACATGAAATACAAAAGTTTATACGTTGCTGCAACTTCGCAACACGTAGGCAAAACAACTTCAACATTGGGCTTAGCATCTGTTTTTAAATCACGCGGAATAAATATTGGTTATTGTAAGCCGGTAGGACAAAAATTTGTTTTAAGTGATGGTTTGAAAGTAGATAAAGACGTGGTGTTGTTTGCAGATCTATTGAAATTTCAGATATATCCGGAGTTGCATAGTCCGATTATTTTAGGTGCAGGCACTACGTCTGAATATTTAGAAAATCCGGAAAAATTTAATTTTGATGATGATTTGATTACGGCGACGCATCACCTCAGAAGTATGCACGATTTGGTAATTTACGAAGGCACCGGACATCCCGGCGTTGGTGCGACAGTCGGATTATCGAATGCCGATGTCGCAAAATTTACAGATTCCGGACTGATTATGATAGCAGAAGGCGGTATAGGTAACACGATTGATATGTTGAGTTTGTGTTTTGAAAAATTTTACCGCTTAGATGTGCCTATTGTTGGCGTAATTTTAAATAAAGTAATGGCTGATAAACGCGACAAAGTGGAATATTTTGTATCAAAATGGTTAGATAAAAAACAAATTCCATTGCTCGGCATTTTACCTTTCGATAAAACGATGGGCTTTCCGACACTTATTTCTGTGGTAGAAAGTGTGAAAGGTCGCGTCGAATATAATCCGGAGCATCTCAACAATATGATTGAAGGAACGATTGCCGGTTCACTTATTTCGAGCGATGAATTAGCCGGAAAAGGAAATAATTTACTTTTAGTAGTAGGTGCGTCGCGTTTAGATTTAGCAATTGACGATACACTTTCAGTAATGAAACAAAAAAATTGGAACAAACCGCCGTTTTCCGGTATTATTTCTACCGGTTTCGGTGAATACAATCGGCGCACGATTGATTTTGTTCAATCTTTTAAAATCCCGCTCATTCGGACCATGCTCGAAACTTTCGGAGCGGTGGTTAAAATTGATAGAATTGAGGTAAAAATAAATTTGGAAACACCTTGGAAAGTCAATCGCGCCGTAGAAATGATTAATGCAAATGTGGATATGGATTTGATTTTAAATCGTCTAAAGAAATGACAAAGCATCATCAATAAACGCCGGCAGCAAGGTTTTAAAAGTTTGTTGAATTTTATCCGCATCATTCAAATCCAAAATCATCTGATTGTATCTTTTTTCGCCAAAATTTTTCACGACTGTTTCTCGACGTATCGGATCGGAAAAATAAGCAGACATACCCTCTGCATCTGCTTCCGGATGAAATTGCGTGCCAAACATCGTATCCGAAAAACGCACTGCCATAATCGAACGCGATTCGCCATTCTTTTGAATCGGTTCGTGTGCTAAAATTTTAAAATCTTTTTCTTTAATTGTATTTTCAT
>JAYTNA010000002.1:0-1664 GCA_043748865.1 Saprospiraceae bacterium | reverse complement strand
GACGCGCAAGCACACATTTCACCGGAAGCAGACGTTAGGGTTTGTCCGAAAACACAATTAACTTTTATGGTAACGCCGTTCAATGCCGGCACAAAACCTTTAGTCGAATGGTTTATTGCGGGTATTCACACAGCAAAAGATACCGGATTGACGATAACTTTCAAAGCAAGCGTCACGGGTTTGATTTGTGCAAGACTTACGGCACGTGATTTAGATACCAAATCAACTTATTGCCTTTCACCGATACCGGTTGTTGCTAACTGTGTGAGTGTTTTTGTTGAATCAGTTGAAATATCGAAAGTCAATATCACCGTTGATTGTATTAATAAAACTGAAACTGCTGCGGTTATTTCGCCGGCAACGAATGTGTTTTATAGTTTCGATGGTGCCGCGTTTAATAACAATCCGAGCAGAACTTACAGCACGCCGGGACATCACAGCGTTACAGTTCAAGAAATAGGTGGCTTAAAATGTTATTCCGATCCGACAGATTTTGATATAGTTATTCCGCAAGATTTTACTTTAGCGGCAAAAGTTACGCCGCCAATTTGTGCCAATCCTATCGGAAAAATTACGGCAGTGACATCGTCACCTAATAGTGCAACGCTTTTCAGTTTTGACGGCGGTGCCACTTACGGCAGTTTAAATACAATGAATAAATTGCCGGGCGATTATGTGATAAAAGCACAAAGCGGTCTCGGTTGTCCATCCGCATCTGTTCCCGTTAATGTGCCGGCTGTTAAATTTGATGGAATTACACCGAATATTACTTCGATGGGTTCGACGTTGATGGCATCAGACGGTATGTCTTGGCAATGGTTTTTGAATGGGCAACCTATAAAAGGAGCAACGCAACAAACATATATGCCGTTAACTTTCGGCGATTATACTGTACAGATAAAAAATGCTTACAGTTGTGTGGCAACTTCGGCAGTAACACGCAATGAAACGGATTACGGGGATAATTGTCCGCAAATTCATAAAAACTTTGGCGCTAAATGCGATGACGGTAATCCGAACACCATTAATGATCGCGTTAGAAATAATTGTAAATGTCGCGGTGATTTATTTTCTCCGAACTTGACAGCTCAATGTCCGGACAATATCGTTGTCATGGCGAATGACCCATACGGTACAGTCGTTAGTTGGGATACAAAATTTACGACAAATTGTACTGCCGGTAGAGAAAATTATGTGGACGTTGTGCAAACTTCCGGATATTACAGCGGTTATCCGTTTGAAAATAATTCATTCACACAAATTGAATACGTTGCTACCGATTTATGCGGCAATAAAACCGCTTGCAGTTTTTTTGTGACGGTTTCTAAATATTTCAGACGCACTCCGACAAATTTGGGTTTGAATACTAAAAGTGTTTCTGCTGCTATTCCGGTGGTCGTGGAAAGTATTTATCCGAATCCGGTTGAAGACGATTTACATTTAAAAATTTCGAGTTTAGATAAAAAAGAAGTTGCGTTTCAGTTTTACAACAGCTTAGGTTCGAGCATAAAATCTGAAAAAAGATTATTGGATAAAGGCGAGAACGATATTATTTTTGATGTGACTGATTTTCAAGGCGGCGTTTATTATGTCATTCCGCAAATCACACTCGAACATAATGTGCCTACGAAATTTGTTAAATTTTAGGTTGGTTAATTGATTGA
>JAYTNA010000001.1:0-6325 GCA_043748865.1 Saprospiraceae bacterium | reverse complement strand
GTTGATGCTCGATTTAATTTGTGTTACATAAATTCAACATTTAGAAGTATTTGAATAGTCGTCGGCTTCCTAACAGAACTGTAAAATAAGGTCAACTTTATTTAAAAAGGTTTTTTTGTGAATAAAAACGAAAATGTGCACAAAAACCTCAATCGTTTCTTTTACTACCATATGAAGTCGTCTATTCAATTTAATTAATTATGCTTTCAATTTAAAATCATGAAAAAAACTTACAAATATTTATTTATTCTTTTGATAGGTGCCTCTTATTCTGGCGTAACTGCTCAAACATTGACTGATGGCATTTTTATGCCGAAAAATTCTATTTGCGGCGGGTTTACTTACGGTCAAGAAAGTTTTTCAAAATATTGGGAAGGCACTACACTTAGAAGCAACGATAATATCGGCACGATGACGATGAAGTCCGTTGGTTTTATGGCAACTTACGGTATCACGAATAATTTAAACGTGATTGTGTCTGCACCTTATGTTTCTACTGCGACTACCGACGGTACAATGTCGGGAATGTCGGGTTTACAAGACATAACAGGCATGTTGAAATACCACGCCTACGGTTGGAATAATTTTCATTTGATTGCAAGTATCGGCGGTACTTTACCGATTTCAAATTATGTAGCTGCTTTTCCGCTTGCTATCGGCAACCAATGTAAAACAGCATTCGGGAAAGCGATGATTCACTATTTACATCCGAAAGGTTGGACTTTTACGGCGCAAGTCGGTTATACTTTGCGCAGTAATATCACGATTGATGCAACGAATTATTACACCGACCAAAATGTTTTTTCAAATCAAGTACGTATAGATAACTTATTACAAATGGGCTTGCGCGGCGGCTATTACACTTATCGTTTAGCGGTTGAAGGGATGCTTGATCGTTCTGCTGTTCAAGGCGGATTCGATATTCGTCGTCAAGATATGATGTTTCCTTCCAATCGGCAAGAATCAACGCGCTTGGGTTTGTTGGCAACTTACCGGATAAAACCTCTGGCAGATGTTCAGGTGGTTGCAAATGTTTCTTATTCTTTAACCGGCAGAAATGTCGGTCAATCTACTGCATTTATGTTTGGTTTGATGAAGGCACTTTATTTCAATAAAAAAGAAATACCTGCGAGCAATTAGTTTTGAGCTTCTTATTATCAGTAAAACTGCTTTAAAATAGTAATTTAATTTTCAACTTTTAACTTTCAATTAGATGAAAAATATACGTACATCAATTATAGTTTTTACTTTATTTGCTTTAGCGATTTTAGGTTGTAATAAAGATATTACACAAGCCGATGCCGGTTGGACGGCACTTAATCCGGCGAAATTAGATACAGCTGCCGGTAATTGGAAAACTTCTATTATCAATATCGGTACCGATAATTATAATATACCGGTGCCGACTGCCGTCACTTCCGTGGCTTATCAACAAGAAATAGCAGATTTAAAAATGGCAGTCGCTAATTTAACCGATGCACAACGCACAGCAATAACTTATTGGAGTGCCGGCGGTGTTTTGCGTTGGAACGAAATTATGCGTGCGTTGGTGACAAAATATAATTTACCGATACAAGAAAGTGCCGATGGTACTTATGCTATACCGGATCAAACCAACCCGTTTGCATACCCGCAATTTCCTTTTTCAAATCCGCCCTATGCAGCACGCGCTTATGCTTACGTGAGTGTGGCACAGTACGAAGCATTAGTTGCGGCATACAAATTAAAAATGCAGTACCGTCGTCCGGCACCTTATAAAACCGATTCTTCTATAAAACCACTCGTCCCTGCAAATGATTTGCCTTCTTACCCGTCGGAAGATGCCGTTATTGCATCAGTGAGTTCAGAAATGATGAAGTTTTTATTTCCGACAGAAGTTGATTTCTTAAACCAAAAAGCTGCCGAACATAAACAATATAAATTATGGGCAGGTGCGGCAGTAAGCAGCGATATTGCAGCAGGTGATTCACTCGGGAGAGTAATTGCGACCAAAATTTTGGCACGTGCAAAAACAGACGGCATGAAAAATGCAGTCGGTAACGCCACTAAATGGGATAGTTTATCAAAACGTTCATTGATGCGCATGGCAGAAAACAGGAAAGATACCATTTCGGGTGATGCCGGTTGGATTAGTCAAGATGCACCGGTGCGTCCGCCGATGTTACCGTTTTTCGGCAATGTTAAAGCGTGGTTCTTTACGAATCCGGCAAGTGTGCGTATGCCGCCGCCGCCGGCAACAAATTCTGCACTAGTGAAAACGCAAATAGATGAATTGATGGGTTATTCAAAAAATCCGACACGCGAGAATTTAGCAATTGTACATTTTTGGGCAGATGGTGCAGGCTCTCAAACGCCTCCCGGACATTGGAACGCTATTGCAGCAGATTTAATTCAGTCAGCGCAAATGAGTGAAGTGCGCACCGCCAGGAATTTCGCACTTTTAAATATGTCAATGATGGATGCCGGCATTACTTGTTGGGATAATAAATACACTTACTATCATCCGCGTCCATCGCAACTTAACTCGGAAATTAAAACGATGACGGGTTTGCCGAATTTTCCGGGTTATACTTCCGGTCATTCTACTTTTTCAGGTGCGGCTGCTACCTATTTAGGTTATTTATTTCCGTCTCAAGCAGAGAAACTCACTGCACAAGCGAAAGAAGCGTCACTTTCTCGCATATTAGGTTGTATTCACTTGCGCGTTGATTGCGAAATAGGTTTGCAATCCGGCAATAAAATCGGACAATTAGCAATAGATAGAGCTAAAACAGATGGAGCGGATTAGGTTATAAGTAGGTTATAGGTTATAAGTTATAGTTTATAACCTACAACCTATAACTTATAAAAAATATTATCAAAGTCTAAACACCTTTGACTTCTCGATTGTTATTATGAAATTCAAGTTTTTCGCCAACGTTTTCAGAAACAGAAAATGTTGGCGATTTTTTTTGGCGCGTGAATTGCATTTTAAGAAATAATTATTAGCCTTTTCATCACAAATTTAAAAAAGGTTCGTTACATATATACATACTTACGAAATTAATGTTTAGTCCAAAATCGAAAATCCAAAATCATTTGTTTATGTCTTCTTCAGTAAAAATAGGTTTAGCATTATCGGGTGGTGGTGCAAAAGGTATTATGCACATTGGCGTATTAAGAGCTTTGCTCGAAAACAATATTAAGCCCGAAATCGTTTCAGGTACAAGCGCAGGGTCTATAGTCGGTGCTGCTTACACAGCCGGTTATTTGCCCGATGATATTGAAAAAATGATGGGAAATACAACTTGGTTTAAAATTTTGCGTTCGGTTCGCATGCCTGGTGTCGGTATGATCAAAATGGATTATCTGCATTCTCGCTTACAAGATATAATTCCGCGCGATAATTTTGAAGCTCTCAAAATTCCTTTTTATGTTTGTGCTACCAACTTGAATGCAGGCACCGCCGTTATTTTTAATGAAGGCACTTTATTCGATAAAGTTATGGCTTCTTGTGCAGTGCCTTGGTTGTTTAAACCGATTCTTATTGACGGACAAATGTATGCAGACGGCGGTATCACTAATAATTTACCCGCAAAAGCTATCCGCGACAGGTGCGATATTTTAATTGGTTCAAACGTAAAACCCAAAGTGCGCATAGATAATAATAAAGAATTAGATTCTTGGATGGGTATTACGCAACGTTGTTTTGAGTTAGCGATGTGGTCGAGTGTGAAACAAAATGTAAAAGTTTTAGACGTTTATATTGCGCCTGAAAAAGTATTGGATATGAGCGTTTTTGAAATCCGTCGCACAAAAGAAATGATTGAAATCGGTTACGAAGAAACACTGCTACATATCGACGATATACACGCATTGATAAAGCAAAAACAAAAAGAAAAAGCACACGAAAAGATGGCGAAAACCCTCAACCATCATTTTGATGAATTATCTGTCGAAAAAAAATAAATCTTGGTAGTTAATTATTGATTGTTAATTTTAAAATACACCAATAAACAATTAAACCAACCAATTAAAGAAACAACCAATTTTGAAAGATTTACTCAAGCGCGCTATAAAAAAAATACCGATTGCTTTTACCAAAAATCAACACTACGACGCACAAACTCAAAAAATTATTCGGAAAGTTTGCAAGCGTGACAGTAATTGTATTGACATCGGTTGTCACAAAGGTGAAGTTTTGGATATTATTCGACGTGTCGCACCGGATGGAAAGCATTTTGGTTTTGAACCCCTACCCTATCTGTTTCACGATTTAAAAGAAAAATATAAAAACACTTCGTGCATTATTTCCGATGTGGCTTTGAGTAACGCCACAGGTGTTACTACTTTTAACTATGTAATTTCAAATCCGTCGTACAGTGGTTTGAAAAAAAGAAAATACGATCGCGCCGATGAACAAGACACAACAATTGAAGTCATCACGGAAAAATTAGATAACGTCATTCCCGATAATCTGAAAATTGATTTTATAAAAATTGATGTAGAAGGTGGAGAATTTTTGGTTTTGGAAGGCGCAAAAGCGCATTTAAAAAAAAATAAACCGGTTGTCATTTTTGAATTCGGTGCAACTGCTTGGGAAATTTATAAAACTACACCGACGCAATTGTTTCTCTTACTTTCCGATTGCGGGTTAAAAGTTTCTTTGATGCAAAATTATTTAAAAAATAAAAATGCTTTTTCTTTGAAAGAATTTGAGGATGAGTGTTATGCCGAAAAGAATTATTATTTTATAGCGTATTGAAAAAAAAATTCATTAATAAAGCAAAGTAACATAGCAACCTAAATTAAAAGGCATTTTAATCCATTTATCTTGGCTCGCTCTTTTAGCGAATATATTTTTTGAAAGTGCTACACCGGCAGGAATCATAATCATCGGCTTTTCGATTTTATTTTTTTCACCATCAATCCATTGTAACGTAATTACAAAATCTCCATTGATAGGTATATTATACCTTTCTAAATCAATTTCATTCCAACCGGTTTTATAATTTTGTATCGTTGCAAAAACTTCTTTATTACACAACAAAGCATCCGGCAATTCATTTTTTACAGAATAAATATTGACTCTAAATTTTATAGTTTTAAAATTATTCGCAGTTAAATACCAATTGACATTTTTTAAAACTGCATTGCGTCTCTTTGTTTTTATTTTCGTCCCAAATTCTGAACCAATAACAGATTCAACCGAAGTGGTATCATTAAATATTGAAACTTGCATGAATTTACTTGTAATTTTTTTTCCGAGAATTTCAGACTGGGTTTTTTTATTCGTTACAACAACTTCATCGAGTACAGTAATTTTTTTAGTTAAGCGTATATTTTTATTATCGGCGTTTAAAAGTTCGTTCAATAACATTTTTTTTGTGAAATATCCCACCAAACTTATTTGTAAAGTATCGGCTAAATTTTCTTTACCAAAAACTAAATTATAATTTCCGCTCGAATCGGAAACTGTTCCTACAGTTTTATTTAAGATACCGATATTCACATAAGGCAGAGGCGCGTTACTTTCTTCTTCTTTAATTATTCCTTTAAGTTGAATTTTATTATTACCGGATAAATTTGAGTTTTGAGAAAAAATAAAATTATTTAAAGTTAAAAAGAATAAAAACACGATTGACAAGCAGTTATTTTTTTTCATTATTGATTTTTTAAATTTCATACAAACCTTTAACGCGCCTGATTTTATTAATACTGCTACTATTTTTTTATTTTGAGTTTTTTTGCCTCCGGCAGATTCAACGCATGATTTTAATCGGAAGCTAATTGAGCTATTGAATCAAAAATAATTAATTACATAGAGAAAAAAAAGCGACGGCATTTCTTTAACTCATGTCAAAGAAATGCTGTCGCTTTTTCTATATTAAGGCAAGATCTTACTAAACAAATTTATTGTTCAGCAGCATCATTACCATAAGTTTCTTGTTTGTAAACTGCTTTAAGTACTTCCGTTCTGCGAACAATACTTGGTTTTACGAAAGCCTTGCGGCGACGCAGTGCTTTGAGCGTACCCGATTTCTCGAATTTTCTTTTATATTTTTTTAACGCCTTGTCAATTGTTTCGCTTTCTTTTACATCAATAATAAGCATATCGGAGACCCTCTTATTTAAAAAATTAAATGAAAATTATTTTTAGAGTGCAAAGATATATTTTTTTCATGAAACATGAAAGTTATCTTTTAAAATTATTTTTTTATTTTGTCTGTGTATAACTTATTTTCTTCAACAAGAAAGCCCCGTTGCGGTTTGCAACGAGGCTTTTGCTGTTAAATTAAGTTGGCAGCGACCTACTCTCCCGCACATGATGATGAAGTACAATCGG